>NZ_JACVTW010000015.1:0-92948 GCF_016624785.1 Kosakonia sp. S42
GCGGCCGCTTCCCTTGTCCCGTTCACCGCATAAGGGGTTAATGAAACTCCCGAACGCCTGGTGAACGGAACAATGCCACCAAAGCCATATGCAACACCATCGCCGGATGGCGCGTAAACGCTTATCCGGCAAGGGCGGTTGCAGAGGTTACTCGGGGGCACCGCCGTCGCCCTGCGCGGAGGGCCATTTCCAGCCGCGGACTTCGGGTAAATCTTCCCCGTGTTCGCGCACGTAGCGGTGATGCTCGGCGATCTTCTCCGCCAGCTCATCCAGCACGGCGTCCGCTTTGCCTTGCAGGGAGGGGGTGCGCACAATCGCCTCTTGCGCCAGGTGGAAGCGGTCCAGCTCATTCATCACTGTCATATCGAACGGGGTGGTGGTGGTGCCTTCCTCCATAAACCCGCGCACGTGGAAATTGCCATGGTTATTGCGTGGGTAGGTGAGGCGATGGATCAGGCTCGGGTAGCCGTGGAAAGCAAAAATCACCGGTTTATCCGCCGTGAAGATGGCGTCAAACGCTTCATCGCTCAGGCCGTGCGGGTGCTGTTCTGCCGTTTGCAGCGCCATCAAATCGACAACGTTCACCACCTGAATGCGCAGATCCGGGAAGGAGTCGCGCAGCAGATCGACCGCCGCCAGCGTCTCCATCGTTGGCACATCACCGGCGCAGGCCATTACCACATCCGGGTCTTCACCTTCATCAACGGTGCCCGCCCAGTGCCAGATCCCCATACCCGCCGCACAGTGTTTCTGCGCCGCTTCAAGATTCAGCCACTGCGGCGCAGGCTGCTTACCGGCGACAATCACGTTAATGCGATCCCAGGTCTTCAGGCAGTGATCCGCCACGCAGAGCAGGGTGTTGGCATCGGGCGGCAGATAGACGCGCACAATATCGGCTTTCTTATTCACCACGTGGTCAATAAAACCGGGGTCCTGGTGGCTGTAACCGTTGTGATCCTGACGCCAGACGTGAGAAGAAAGCAGGTAGTTAAGGGATGAGATCGGCTCACGCCACGGCAATTTGCGCGTCACCTTCAGCCACTTGGCGTGCTGGTTAAACATCGAATCGACAATATGGATAAAGGCTTCATAGCAGTTAAATAGGCCGTGACGCCCGGTGAGCAGATAGCCTTCAAGCCAGCCCTGGCACTGATGTTCGCTGAGGATCTCCATCACCCGTCCATCGGCGGCAAGCTGCTCATCGTAGGGTTTGACCGGCTCCTGCCAGGTGCGGCTGGTGACATCAAACACTTTGCTTAAGCGGTTCGAGGCGGTCTCATCCGGGCCAAACAGACGGAAGTTATCGCGGTTGCGCTGGAAGATGCCAGCGAGATAAGCCCCGAGCGCGGCGGTCGATTCCGCCTGCGTCTCGCCGGGCGAGGTGACATCAACGGCGTAATCGGCAATCGCTGGCGTGTTCAGCTCGCGGCGCAGACGGCCGCCGTTGGCCCACGGGGTAGCGCCCATACGTTTGTCACCCTCCGGTGCCAGCGCGGCCAGCTCCGGGCGCAGCCGCCCCTGCTCATCAAACAGATCCTCAGGCTGATAGCTGCGCATCCACTCTTCGAGGATCTGCCGGTGGCCGTCATCTTCCCGGCAGGAGGAGACCGGCACCTGGTGCGCGCGCCAGAAGTCCTCCACTTTTTTACCATCCACCGTTTGCGGCCCGGTCCACCCTTTCGGGCTGCGCATAATAATCATCGGCCAGCGCGGTAAATCTTTAGCGGCTTCACCGCTCCGTGCCTGCTGCTGATAGTGGCGAATACGCTCCAGCGCCTGCTCAAGGGTCTGCGCCATCTGGCGATGCATCTTCTCTGGCTCATGACCGCTGACAATCAGCGGCTCGTAGCCGTAGCCGCGAAACAGATGCAGCAGATCCTCATCGCTGCTGCGTCCGAGAATGGTCGGGTTAGCGATTTTATAACCGTTGAGATGGAGGATCGGCAGCACCGCGCCATCGCGTGCGGCGTTGAGGAATTTAATACCGAACCAGCTCGACGCCAGCGGCCCGGTCTCCGCTTCGCCGTCGCCAATCACGCAGGCGGCAATCAGCGACGGGTTATCAAATACTGCGCCAAAGGCGTGGGAGAGAGAGTAACCCAGCTCGCCGCCTTCGTTAATCGACCCCGGCGTTTCCGGGGCGGCGTGGCTTGGAATGCCGCCCGGAAAGGAGAACTGGCGAAAGAGGGTTTTCATCCCCTGCGCGTCCTGGCTCACCTGCGGGTAGATCTCGCTGTAGCTCCCCTCAAGCCAGGTGTTCGCCACCATGCCCGGCCCGCCGTGCCCGGGGCCGCAGATGTAGATCATATCGAGATCGTGCTGGCGGATCGCCCGGTTGAGATGGGCATAGATAAAGTTCAGCCCCGGTGTGGTGCCCCAGTGGCCGAGCAGGCGCGGTTTGATATGTTCAGGCTTGAGCGGCTCGCGCAGCAGCGGGTTATCCATCAGGTAGATCTGCCCGACAGAGAGGTAGTTGGCCGCGCGCCAGTAGCGGTCGATTAGCTGTAGTTGATCATCGGGAAGTGAGGCGTATTGCGTCATGCGTTTCTCCGCGTCAGTGAAGTGAGTTCCTGTTAAGCCTGGCACAGATGCGGGAACCCTTTGCGTCACCTACGCTTAAAGCGTAACCGCACGCATAAGGATCCGAATGAAAACCGACACTCAGACTACCGCCGTGATTGATAAGCACGGCATTATCGGCAACCTGCGGACCTGCGCGCTGGTGACCGTTGAAGGGGCGATTGATTTTCTCTGCTGGCCCAATCTCGACAGCCCCTCCGTTTTTAGCTCGCTGCTTGATGCTAAACGGGGCGGCTACTTCTCCGTTGCGCCGTTGGGCGAGGGCTGGCGCGCCATTCAGCACTATTTGCCGGATACCAACGTGCTGCAAACCCGCTGGCTCTCGAATGAGACGATGGTGGAGCTGACGGACTTTATCGCCATCAACGAGGATGACGAAGCCAACCCGCTGATCGTGCGGCAAATCACCCTTGTGTATGGCGAGGCGACGATCAAGTTGCACTGCTCGCCGCGCTTCAATTACGCCAGCGACGTGCCGGAGGTGAAGGAGGATAAACGGGTTTATCACTTTAAGGGCAAGAAAGGCGCGGCGCTGACGCTGGCCTCATCCGAAACGTTGCAGGTGAAAAAAGGGCTCGTCGAAGGGGAGTTCAACCTGCGCGAGGGCGAAACGGCGACCTTTGTGCTCGGCGATAACAACCTGAAGCATGCGACGCTAAAACAGGTGGCGGCCCTGCGCCAGCGCACGCTCGCCTACTGGCAAAACTGGGTGGCGCAGAGCAAATACAGCGGCCGCTGGCGCGAAGCGGTAACCCGCTCTTCGCTGGTGCTGAAGCTGCTCACCTCTCAGCGCTACGGCTCGATTGCCGCGGCGGCGACCTTTGGCCTGCCGGAGCTGCCCGGCGGTGAGCGTAACTGGGATTACCGCGCCACCTGGCTGCGCGACGCCTCTTTCAGCTGCTATGCCTTGATCCGCTTAGGTTATGTCGAGGAGGCAAAGGCCTTCGGCGCATGGATTGGCAGCTGTATGGAGAACAGTAAGTTCGACCCGAAAAAGTTGCAGGTGATGTACCGGCTCGACAGTGGAACCGATCTCACCGAAGAGGAGCTACCGCACCTGGCTGGCTACCTCAACTCCCGGCCGGTGCGCAAAGGCAACGAAGCCTATAAACAGCTGCAACTCGATATCTACGGCGAACTGATGGACGCCGTCTATCTGACGACCAAATATGGTGACAACATCTCCCACCGCGCGTGGGGGCATGTTATGCGGTTGGTGGATTATGTCTGCGAAATCTGGGATTCACCCGATGCCGGTATCTGGGAGATGCGCGGCGAGCCGGAGAACTTTCTCTACTCGCGCCTGATGTGTTGGGTGGCGCTCGACCGCGCCCTGCGCCTGGGCGCCAAGCGGTCGCTCTCAATGCCGTTTGCCCGCTGGGAGGCGACGCGGCAGAAGATCCGCGACGATATCTGGAATAATTTCTGGAATGAGAAGCTCGGCCACTTCACCTCAACGCGCAACGGCAGCGATGTCGATGGCTCAATGCTGCTGATGCCGCTGTTTCGCTTTATCGGTGCCAAAGATCCGGACTGGCTGGCAACGCTCGACGCTATCCGCACAAAGTTAATGCGCGATGGCATGGTGCGGCGTTATTTGCAGGAGGAGACCCCGGCGGATTCATTGCAGGGGGAGGAGGGCTATTTTGCGCCATGCTCCTTCTGGTACGTCGAGTGCCTGGCGCGGGCAGATTTTGTCGATGAGGCGCGCATTGAGTTTGAGAAACTGCTGCACTACGCCAACCACCTTGGGCTGTACGCCGAGGAGTTTGATGAGCGCGGCTTCCCGCTCGGCAACTTCCCGCAGGCGTTGACGCATCTGGCGCTGATCAGCGCCGCGTTCTATTTGGATAAAAAGATGTCCGGGAATCAGCAAACCTGGCAGCCGTAAGGCTGCGGTTTACTGCGGGCCGTGAAAGGTGAGGGCGAAGCCCTGCTCCTGCCAGTGGGTAAACTGCTGCGACTGGCGCTGGGTCAGCGCTTTGCCCGTCCAGACCACCAACTGCTTTCCCGGGAAAAACTCCGGGTGCGGGGAGTCAAGTGGGTCGGCAAGCACATCCAGCGCCCAGCCCTGTTGCGACAGCCGCCAGGCTTCGAGCCACAGGCGCGTACGATCGTCATTGTTCCAGGCAATAAACAGCGCCTCTCTGCTTCCCTGCGGGCGACTAAGCGCCAGCTGGGTGACGGCAAAGTCGATCAGCACGCCGTCAAGCAGGCTTAAGATCACCCGCGCGGTATTCTGATCCCGCGCCAGCAGCAGGCGCACCGGCATAATCACCTCATCGATAAATTGATCGACGCTGTATTTACGCCCCATATCCAGCACCATGGCGCGTAGCCTGGCCGGGTTGACCTGGCGCAGGGTTGCCAGCAGATCCTCCTGCACCTTCGCCCAGCCTTGCTCATCGGCGGCGGGCGACTCATCCAGTAAGGCTTTTACTTTACTGACCGAGACGCCGCTTTCGATAAAGCGCTTGATCGCCTCAATGCGCAGAATGTCCGCCTCATCAAACTGACGATGGCCGCCCTCGCTGCGCTGGGGCTTTAGCAAACCGTAACGACGTTGCCATGCGCGAAGTGTGACGGGGTTAATTCCGCACCGTTCAGCCACTTCGCCAATACTGTAAAACGCCATGACTTCCTCGTAACCCCGATATACACCCGCAAAGCCTAGTTAAGCCTTGCAGGCTGTACAAGCACTTTGTACAGCTTTACTTAAGGAGCGATTAAGCATCGTCCTGTTTTTCTGGCCAGCAGACCGCTGGAATACCGTTGATATCCGGGCGCGCGAAGAGGTAGCCCTGGAACTGGGAGATACCCGCCGACTCCAGCCACATCCACTCTTCAGCTTTCTCGACACCGACGGCGGAGATCTGAATTTCAAGGGATGTACAACATTTGATGATCGCCTGCACAATCGCCTGGCGTGAGCCGCTCTTATGCACATCCTGAATCAGATCGCGGTTGATTTTGATGCGGTCCGGCTGGAACTGCGCCAGCAGCAGCAGGCCCGCAAAACCGGCGCCAAAGTGGTCAATCGCCACGCGGATCCCGGCACCTTTCAGCAACTTCACCGCTTTGGTGAACTCTTCCAGGCGCGAGATAATTTCGCTCTCGGTGAACTCAACGATAATCTGCTCCGGCACCAGGCCGTTAGACTCAATCTCGCGCAGGATAAACTCGACCGCGCCGGGCACTTCAACCAGCGTCATCGGCAGCAGGTTAACCGAAAGAGTCTGCGCGCCAATATCCAGCGCGGTGGCCATCGCGAACGCCACTTTCTTACTCTCAAGATCGGCTTTATAGAGCGCATCCCCCGTCAGGCCGTCAAAGTAGGCCTGCGGTGCATCGCCAGAAGGGGTACGCAGCAGGGCTTCAATCGCTACCACTTTGCGGGCGAAGGGATCGATCAGCGGCTGAAAGGCAAAGCGGCAGTCGGTGCTGGTGGCGGCAACGGACGCGGGCAGGGTGACGGCGCTACCGTCGGGCACGAACTCCCACTCGTCACCGACCGGGATCTCAAAGTAGTTCTCTTTCTCGCCCTCTTCGACAAAGGTCTGGAAGAACTGCAGCGCGCGGTCGTCATAAATAAGCTGGTATTTCGAGGTGCCTTTATCCAGCACCGTTTGCAGCACCTCTTCACGGTCGTAGGCGCGCAGATCAAACAGCTCCATCCCGGCTTTACCAAAGCGTCGTGACGGCGCGTAGTCGCGCAGCAGCTCCACAACGTTAAAGTGGCGCTCATCATTGCAGATGGCGTCGTAAATCGGATCCAGCGTCTCTTCCGGCCCTTCAAGCAGCTGGAAGAAGTGGGTGCCATTAAACAGCAGAATGCCGGTGACGTTGGCCTGGCTGTTTTTTTGATTGGCTGCTTCAACCATCCCTTCAAGCATCGAAAACGATACGTTGTCGCGAAAATGGCTGCGGTAAATAAGGGTGGTGAGCATAAGCGTTCCGAAAGGGATGAATGAGCGCTCACACTACCAGATGCAATCTGCCTCGTCTTCTTTGATTTAGCAGAGAATTATGCTTTTTATGCCGCTTGTACACGCGGCTTTTCAGCTTGTACAAGCTTGGTCAACGGCGTAAAAATTTTGCTGGTTATAATCACCTGATAAATATAAAGATTGTGAAATATTCATTAGATGGCTAACAAACTTGTACAATTACTATGTACAAAACGCCGTTTTTTGTATAACTTTAACGTTACTTTAACAAGTTAATGGATTATTTGAGGAGTGACATATGCAGCAGAACGGTTATTTTCCGAACACAGCTAATGCCATTACCCGCTATTTCAACAAGGCATCACTCCCGACTCAGCAGCAGACGCTGGGACAGATCGCTGTTGAAATCCTGAGTGAAGGACGCAACCTGAACCGCAAGGCAATTTGTACTAAATTGCTGAGCCGTCTGGAGCAGGCTTCTGGTCCGGAAGAGGAGAGCCACTATCACACGCTGATTGGCCTGCTTTTCGATCGCTAACAGAGTTTGACCAACGGCAATACTTTTGGCTTTTGAGTCAATTCTCGCGGGGTGATGAAGCGCTTCATGCGCGTGCAGAAAAGTTAATCGTCCCCAAGGGAGAATTGGCTTCATGCCGCAATTGCAGTTCGGCAAGTAGCGGCAACCCGAGATGCAGTTATGAATAGTAGTGAAATAGAGCAACTTACAGATGAACTTATCGGAGTGGCAGTATTGTCACTTCTGAAAGATAACTCACCCATCAGCACACGTGCGCTGATTAACCGGCTGCGGTCGATGGAGACCAGCGAGCAGGACGTTCAGCGGCGGCAGATGCTGGGGCGGATTATTGCTGAAATCAGCAACAATAATTTTGCCTCATTGAAGCGCGACAAAGGAAGCGATCGCGATGAGTGGGATGAGCAGAGCAGGGATAACGTTTTCCAGCTGTTTGGCGACAACACCGCCGGCAGTTCGAAAAAACATTAACAGACACGGTTATTATCACTAAAAAATGGGGTAAACGATGAGCCAGGTTTTGCTGGATTCACACGAATATGAAAATTTGCCTGATCTCTCGCTTGCTGAGTATTTTCGCAGCGGCGGCGAGACGCTCGCAGAGGAGTCTGTGGTACTGGGCGCGGCGATTCGTGGTGTTATGGCAGCCGGTGAACGTATTACCCACAAGGCCTTGATCCTGGAGTTGATCAAGATGATCGAGACCACAGAGGATGTGGTGAAAAGCGATATTGTACGCCACACCCTGGAAATCGTTGTACACCATACAACGGACGATATTTAACCGTACTGGCATCACCTGCTCTGACACAAAATCCACGCTCCGGCGTGGATTTTTTTTTGCTATTTCACTATCGATGAAATAGTGTCGACAGGCTTATTAACATGCCATCACGGAGGATAGTATGGCCAAAAAATTAGTGCAGATTCACTTCGATTTTAACGGCCCATTTGGCGATGAGATGTCGCAGCAGCTGGTGGAACTTGCCGAATCAATCAATCAGGAGCCGGGCTTTTTATGGAAAGTGTGGACCGAGAATGCGCTCGCTCAGGAAGCGGGAGGGATCTATCTCTTCGACAGCGAAGCGAATGCGCAGCGCTATATGGATAAACATATGGAGCGGTTAAAACAGTTTGGCGCCACCAACATCACCGTCAAACTGTTTGACGTTAATGAACCCCTGACACGGCTGAATCACGGCCAACTGGGGTAACGCTTTTCGCGCGCAGGCAGGCTTGTTGCCCGCGCGCTGTTTTAGCCTCTGCCAGCATTCAAAGGTCATCGAGGCAGATTTCGCCCTGTGTGCAGGTATGCTGGAGGATCATCTGGTAGAAGATGGTGAAATCAGGTGCCACTTTGTAGAGGTTGCCGCACTCTTGCTGTTCAGCAATATCAAATTGCTGGATATCATCTTCACAATGCAGATGCGTTCTGTCCCAGTAGTAAACGCCTTCACGACCCGCTCCATTCATCAACACGAAGTAGTTACCGCCTGGATCGTCGCCAATCAACAACGCGTCCGACAGATAGTCGAGCTCCTCCAGAAACTCATCATTGTTATACTTCAGGTCGTAGTACTTATTGCGCGTATCTATGCCAAACAGCGCTGAAAACGCCACTTCTCCTCGATCAACGCCGTGATAAGGCAGATTGCAGTAGTCGGGACTCTTTACTACCAGTCCGTTTTTCTGTTGCAGAAAATCCAGATAATCTTCGGGCGCGCTAAAGTTGAAGGTCGTCAGCAGTGGCAAGATGGCATTTTTTGCTGCCGGTTTTCCATATGAGAGAGGCATTGTTGCTCCTGGTATAGGTTTGCAATGTTTTATATGAGAGTAGATTCAGACTGCCGGTTAGCGACTGCCATCCATACGTGCTGGTGGTGGATCGGCGGAGACAAGAATGTAGTGTTTACGCGCAACCGGCCGCCAGATGCCGCGCGGATCGCCGACAAAGGGAAACCTGAAAAAGGGCCGCTCGGCGATTTCAACCCGCCATGTGGTATCGCCAATAAAGCTGAATTCAACCGCCTGCGCAAACAGTGTTAAATCTTCAAAGCTACCGGTGGTATACGCCCCGCCGAGCGTCAGGATCTCCTTCACGCCCTGCTGACGATCGATTAAGACAATCAGCAGCGCCTCTTCAAACGGGGCATCATCGGTAAGAAGCAGTAACAGCCGGGATTCATCTACCCCGATAGCCGCTTCAATCCACTGCGCAGGCACTGTAAAGCCGGTTGCGCGACCATCAATCACCACCTCATGGGCGGCAGGCCTCGAGGTGGTTGCCGGGTGAATCAGATGCAGAGTGACGTTATGCAGCGGTTTAAACATAGTGGCCCTGAATGTGATTTATCCTGTTATATGCCAGTAAGATGCAAAGCCTGCGTCGGGCGCGGTTTCTTATGCGCAACCGTAACGATTATAATCGAGCATCAAATTGTGAGCTCAGGCTGGTGGCAGCACGCTGCCGGGCGAGAGTACTCCACTCTAACGGAAAAGAGATCGCCGTTGTGCCGAAAGAAATCGTGACTTAATTGTGTTTTGGTCACATTTTGTTGGTCAGGGTGAAATAAGGTGAGCGGAAAAAAATGCCAAAAGAGATGAACATCAATGCAGTACGCGGCCCGTCGGATCACTCGGTTCGCGATCAGGTTGTTGAGGCAGCCACCGAGCACTTCGGCCACTTTGGTTACGAAAAAACCACCGTTTCCGATCTCGCGAAAGCGATTGGTTTTTCCAAAGCCTATATCTATAAATTTTTCGATTCCAAGCAGGCGATAGGCGAAGTGATATGCGCGAACCGCCTGGCGATGATGATGGATATCGTCAACGCCGCTATTGCGGATGCGCCGAGCGCGTCGGAACAACTTCGCCGGCTGTTCAACGCCGTGGTGCAAGCAGGCAGCGATCTCTTCTTTCACGATCGCAAACTGTATGACATTGCTGCCGTTGCCGCGCGTGACAAATGGCCCTCCGCGCAGGCGCACGAGCAGCGTCTGCGCCAGCTCATTGAGCAGATCGTCAAAGCGGGACGCGAGGCAGGAGAGTTTGAGCGTAAAACACCTCTTGATGAAGCCGCGGATGCCATCTACCTGGTGATGCGTCCCTATATCAGCCCCGTTCAGTTGCAGTACAACCTGGAGACGGCACCGGCTGCCGCTGTTTTCCTCTCTTCGCTGATCCTGAGAAGCCTTGCGCCTTGAGTTGTGACTATTGACAAAATTGGTCACTAGTTTAAAAATGCGGTTCCACTCCTCTTCATTGTTTAAGGGAACCCATGCTCAGGCCCAATCCTGCCACCTTAGCTATTTGCCTCTTGCCGCTGGCGATTGTCGCCTGCGGTGACAATGGCAACAGCGACGATCCCCGAACCCAGCCGCCGCTGGTGAGAACTGCCCCTGTCATGAGTGCGGTCGATAACGCCCGCGCGTTTACGGGTACCGTCGTGGCGAGAATTCAAAGCGACCTTGGTTTTCGTGTGCCGGGCAAAGTTCTTGAGCGCCTTGTCGATACCGGCCAGACGGTCACGCGCGGCCAGCCGTTAATGCGTCTCGACCCCGCCGACTTAAGCCTGCAGGCGGTCAGCGCTGCCCAGGCGGTAAGTGCAGCTCAGGCCAGGGTCAGACAGGCGGCGAGTGATGAAGCGCGCTACCGCAGCCTGGTTACCACGGGCGCGGTGTCGGCCTCTGCCTACGATCAGGTCAAAGCGGCCGCAGAGACGGCGCGGGCCGATCTGAAAGCGGCGCAGGCGCAGGCCAGCGTGGCGCAAAATGCGATGCATTATGCCGTGCTGCTGGCGGATGGCGATGGGGTGGTGATGGCGACGCTGGCGGAGCCGGGCCAGGTGGTCAGCGCCGGGCAGGCGGTGGTCAGGCTGGCCCGTTCCGGGCAGCGTGAAGCGATTGTCCAGCTCCCGGAAACCCTACGCCCGTCGCTCGGCAGCCGGGCGCAGGCCACGCTGTATGGGCGTGCTGGTCAGGCTGTCCCGGCGACGTTGCGACTGCTGTCGGATGCGGCGGATCCGCTGACGCGCACCTTCGAGGCAAGGTATGTGCTGCAGGGCGCGCTGGCAAGCGCACCGCTTGGAGCCACCGTCACGCTCAACATTACCGAAGGTTTGTCAGCCAAGCCGTTACTGCAGGTGCCGCTGGCTGCCGTTTATGACGCGGGAAAAGGGCCGGGTGTCTGGGAAGTGTCAGGCAAACCCGCCCGGGTGAGCTGGCAGCCGGTAGAGGTGGTGAATATCACCGATGATGCCGCACGGGTGATGGGAAATTTGCAACCCGGCGAGCCTGTGGTCGCGCTGGGTGCGCATTTGCTGCATGAGGGTGAGGCGGTGCGACAGGCGAAGCAGAGCGACAGCGAAATCGCAGGGAGTCGCCCATGAGCGGCGGCAGTTTTAATCTCTCCGCGATTGCCGTGCGCGAGCGCGCTATTACGCTGTTTCTGATTATCCTCATTACTATCGCCGGGAGTGTCTCCTTCTTAAAACTGGGGCGGGCCGAGGATCCGCCGTTTACCGTCAAGCAGATGACCATTATCTCTGCCTGGCCCGGTGCGACAGCGCAGGAGATGCAGGATCAGGTAGCGGAACCGCTGGAAAAACGGCTGCAGGAGTTGCAATGGTATGACCGGACTGAGACCTATACGCGTCCCGGTCTTGCTTTCACCATGCTCTCCCTTCAGGACAGTACGCCACCTTCCCTGGTTCAGGAGGAGTTCTACCAGGCGCGTAAAAAAGTGGGCGATGAAGCTAAAAACCTGCCTGCCGGGGTAATCGGCCCGCTGGTCAATGATGAGTTCTCGGATGTCACGTTTGCGCTGTTTGCGCTGAAGGCCAAAGGCGAGCCGCAGCGCCTGCTGGTGCGGGATGCCGAGTCGCTGCGCCAGCGGTTGCTCCACGTTCCCGGCATTAAAAAGGTCAATATCATCGGCGAGCAGGCGGAACGCATCTTTATCTCCTTCTCTCACGACCGGCTGGCGACGCTCGGCATCTCCGCGCAGGATATTTTCGCCGCGCTCAACGACCAGAATGTGCTGACGCCGGCTGGCTCCATCGATACCCGCGGGCCGCAGGTCTTTATTCGCCTCGACGGCGCGTTTGATACGCTGGAGAAAATCCGGCAAACGCCGCTGGTGGCGCAGGGACGAACGCTGAAGCTTGCCGATGTCGCCACGGTTGAACGCGGTTATGAGGATCCGGCAACCTTTCTGGTGCGCAATCAGGGGGAACCCGCGCTGCTGCTGGGTGTGGTCATGCGCGAGGGCTGGAACGGCCTGGCGCTGGGCGAGGCGCTTGATAAAGAAGCCGCCAGCATTAATGCCGGGATGCCGCTTGGAATGTCATTGACCAAAGTAACCGATCAGTCAGTGAACATCAGTTCCGCCGTGGATGAGTTCATGATCAAGTTCTTTGTGGCGCTGCTGGTGGTGATGGTGGTCTGCTTCCTTAGCATGGGCTGGCGCGTGGGCGTCGTGGTGGCCGCCGCGGTGCCGCTGACGCTGGCCGTTGTCTTTGTGATCATGGAAGCGACGGGCAAGAACTTCGATCGCATTACGCTCGGCTCGCTGATTCTGGCCCTCGGTTTGCTGGTAGATGACGCCATTATCGCCATCGAGATGATGGTGGTGAAAATGGAGGAGGGCTACGACCGCATCAAGGCTTCCGCCTATGCCTGGAGCCATACCGCCGCGCCCATGCTGGCGGGCACGCTGGTAACGGCTATCGGCTTTATGCCCAACGGTTTCGCCCACTCCACCGCCGGGGAATATACCAGCAATATGTTCTGGATCGTCGGCATTGCGTTGATTGCCTCGTGGGTAGTGGCGGTGGTCTTTACGCCCTACCTGGGCGTCAAAATGTTGCCCGCGATAAAACCGATTGAAGGGGGGCATGCGGCGATCTACAACACCCGTCGCTATAACCAGTTCCGTGGGCTGCTGGCACGTGTGATTGCTGCGAAATGGCTGGTGGCAGGCTCGGTGGTTGTACTGTTTACCGTTGCCATTCTGGGGATGGGGCTGGTGAAGAAACAGTTTTTCCCCACCTCCGATCGCCCGGAAGTGCTGGTGGAAGTGCAGATGCCTTACGCCACTTCCATTGCGCAAACCAGCGCCACAACGGCGAAAATCGAGGCGTGGCTCAGGCAGCAGAAAGAGGCGGAAATTGTCACTTCCTATATTGGCCAGGGCTCACCGCGCTTTTATCTGGCGATGGCGCCGGAGCTGCCCGATCCTTCGTTTGCCAAAATTGTGGTTCGCACCGGCAGCCAACAGGCGCGCGAAGCGCTTAAGTTTCGGCTTCGTCACGCCGTGGCGGATGGTCTGGCGCCGGAGGCGCGCGTTCGAGTCACCCAACTAGTGTTTGGACCCTATTCACCCTATCCGGTGGCCTTTCGCGTGATGGGACCGGATCCCCAGGTATTACGTGACATTGCCGATAAAGTGAAAACGGTGATGCAGGCCAGCCCGATGATGAGAACGGTTAATACGGACTGGGGCGCACGGGTGCCGACGCTACACTTCACGCTTGATCAGGATCGCCTGCAAGCGGTGGGGCTGACCTCCAGCGCCGCGGCCCGCCAGCTTCAGTTTCTGCTTACCGGCGTGCCGATTACTTCGGTGCGGGAGAATATCCGTGCCGTGGAGGTCATTGGCCGTGCGGCCGGGGATATTCGGCTTGATCCGGGTAAGATCGCCGGTTTCACGCTGGTCGGCTCGGCCGGTCAGCGCATTCCGCTGTCGCAGGTCGGGGAGGCTGAGGTGCGCATGGAAGAGCCGCTGCTGCGCCGCCGCGATCGGGTGCCGACCATTACCGTGCGGGGTGATATTGCTGAATCCCTGCAGCCGCCGGATGTCTCCACCGCCATGATGCAGCAACTGCAGCCAGTGATTGCCGCGCTGCCGGACGGGTATCAGATTGAACAGGCGGGCTCGATTGAGGAGTCCGGCAAAGCCACCAAAGCGATGGCACCGCTCTTTCCGATTATGATCGCCATGACGCTGCTGATCATCATTTTGCAGGTACGTTCACTCTCTGCGATGGTGATGGTGTTTATGACCGCGCCGCTGGGGCTGGTCGGCGTGGTACCGACGCTGCTGCTCTTCCATCAACCCTTTGGTATCAATGCGCTGGTGGGGCTGATTGCCTTGTCCGGGATTTTGATGCGTAACACGCTGATTCTGATTGGGCAAATTCACCACAACGAGCGGGAGGGGCTGGCACCGTTCGACGCGGTGATTGAAGCGACGGTACAGCGTGCAAGGCCGGTGCTGCTCACGGCGCTGGCGGCGATCCTCGCCTTTATCCCGCTGACGCATTCGGTCTTCTGGGGAACTCTGGCCTACACGCTGATCGGTGGAACACTCGGGGGCACCATTATCACGCTGGTGTTCCTGCCAGCGATGTATGCCATCTGGTATCGCATTAACCGCCCCGATTCGCATGAAGAGAAGAGGGCAGTGGGTTAACGCCGTTCCAGCATGGAATCACGCAGCAAAAACGGGCTGGCAACCCGCGTGGTCTGCTTATGTTCACTACCGTTAATAATATGCAGGGCGCTCAGGCGCCCGATCTCATAATGCGGGAGCTGCACCGTTGCAAGGGAGGGCAGGAACAGCTCGCCGATGCCCACCATATTGTCGTAGCCAACCACTGCCACATCCTGCGGAATGCGCAGCCCCTGCGCGAGTAACGTTTGATACACCATGAACGCAATGCGGTCGTTGCCGCATATCACCGAATCGAACTGCGGCTTTTGCGCGTGGATATGCGCCAGCACCTGCGCCGGAATGTCACGGTAATGCTCGTCACCCTGCGCCATATAGAGATGAGTCAGGCCGTCCGGGTTAACCCCGGCTTCACGGCAGGCACGCTCCAGCCCTTTACGCCGACGCGCGGTGGCAAGCAGCGGTTCGGGCAGATGCAGACAAAGGGGCTGGCGATAACCCGCCTCCAGCAGGGCTTTTACCGCGCTGTACTGGCCCTGCTCATCGTCGGGAATATAGCTGGCGACCGGATGGTGCAGGCTTTCGCAGTTGGCGAGCACGCAGGGCAGGGTAAGCAGCTTGGCGGGCAGCGGCACCTGGCGCAGCCCCATGGTGGTGTAGATAATGCCGTCCGGCCGGTGGGAGAGCAGCAGATCAACAATCGCATCCGGGTTGTCGTCGGTGAACATATTCATTACGAAGCTGTTCCAGCCGTGTGCGCGTGCGGTCTCTTCAATCGATAAGGTAATTTCCACCGAGAAGGGCGTGGTGACGGTATCCAGCGCCAGCACGCCGATAGTTTTCGGCGAGGCGTGTGCACCGCGGATCTTTTTCGCTGAGAGATCCGGGACATAATTGGTCTGCTCAATCGCCGCCTGCACCCGCGCCAGCGTCTCCGGCTTGAGGCGTTGCGGGCTGTTGAGCGCGCGCGAGACCGTCATCAGCGAAACATTCGCCAGCTTTGCTACATCCTTCAGAGACGCCATATCTGTTACTCCATGCGGGCTTACTCGCGCAATCACTGCGGCCAGAGAGGGCGCTATCGTAACGTATTTATGGTGCCGTCACAGGCGCGGAGTTTGATCTCCCTCTCACTCCTGCTATGTTAACGTTAACTCTTGTGATTAACATCATGAATCTCAGCAGAACTGCAGGAGTGATACTGGATGTTAACGTTATCATCGTTGCATAACTCCAACATGAGACTGTCATGATGAAAACCCATCACGCTCACAGCTACCCACTGCTCAGTGCCTTACTGTTCTTCTTTTTCGTCACCTGGTCCGCTTCCGGCTCGCTGCTCTCCATCTGGCTTCATCAGGAGGTGGGGCTGAAAGCGGGGGATACCGGGATCATCTATGCCGTGCTCTCCGTCTCCGCGCTGTTTGCGCAGATCTGTTATGGCTTTATTCAGGACAAGCTGGGCCTGCGCAAAAACCTGCTCTGGTATCTGACCGCCATGCTGGCGCTCTCCGGCCCGGCCTTCTTACTGTTTGGCTATCTGTTACAGATCAACATCCTGCTCGGCAGCGTGTTTGGCGGCATCTATATCGGCTTAACCTTTAACGGCGGCATCGGGGTGCTGGAGTCCTATACCGAGCGCGTCGCTCGCCAGAGCCAGTTTGAGTTTGGTAAAGCACGGATGTGGGGATCTCTCGGCTGGGCGGTAGCGACCTTTTTTGCCGGTCTGCTGTTTAATATCAACCCGAAACTCAACTTCGCGGTGGCAAGCGTATCCGGGCTGGTCTTCTTTGTGCTGCTGGCGCGCTTAAAAGTCTCCTCTGCGCCTCACGCGATGCAGGAGGCGGTGAGCGGCGGGAAGGTAACACTCGCCGATGCGCTCGGTTTACTGACGCTGCCGCGTTTCTGGGCACTGGTGCTGTTTGTGATTGGCACCTGTATTTATGGCGTCTACGACCAGCAGTTCCCGGTCTATTTCTCGTCGCAGTTCCCGACGTTGCAGGAAGGCAACGCCATGTATGGCTACCTCAATTCGTTCCAGGTGTTTCTTGAAGCGGCGGGCATGTTCTGCGCGCCGTGGCTGGTGAACAGGATTGGCGCAAAGAACGGCCTGATTTTCGCGGGCATGGTGATGGCAATGCGCATGGTCGCCTCCGGGCTGGTGGAGGGGCCGCTGCTTATCTCCATCACCAAACTGCTGCACGCCGTCGAGTTGCCGATCCTGCTGGTGGCGATCTTTAAGTACAACAGCCTGCACTTCGATAAACGCCTCTCCTCAACCCTCTACCTGGTGGGCTTCGCCTGTACCAGCTCGGTGATCGCCTCGGTGCTGTCGCCGCTGGCGGGCTACAGCTATGAGAAATATGGCTTTGCCCAGTCCTATCTGATCATGGGGCTGCTGGTCTTCGCCACCACCTTTATCTCTATCTTCCTGTTGCGTTCCGGTAAGTCATCTTCTGACCCGCTGATGCCGCAACCCTCCGCCATTTAACCGAAAAGAGTAGCGACTATGACATATTCACTCGCCGGCGCTGAACAGGCGCTGCTGGCTAAACGAGACACCCTGAACCTGCGCTGGTATCCGCGCTACCACCTCGCGGCGCGCGCAGGCTGGATGAACGACCCGAACGGGCTGGTGTGGTTCGATGGCTGGTACCACGCCTTTTATCAGCATCACCCCTATTCAACACAGTGGGGGCCGATGCACTGGGGGCATGCGCGCAGTAAAGATCTGCTGCACTGGGAGCATCTGCCGGTGGCGCTGGCGCCTGAAGGCCCGGCTGATAAAGATGGCTGCTTTTCCGGCTCGGCGGTGGTCGATGGCGACACGCTGGCGCTGATCTACACCGGGCATAAATTTCACGGCGATGCCACGGATGAGGCCAATCTCTATCAGGTGCAGTGCCTGGCCACCAGCCGCGACGGCATCCATTTTGAACGTCATGGAATGGTGCTGGATACGCCGCCCGGGCTGCACCACTTTCGCGATCCAAAAGTGTGGCGGGAAGGGGACGAGTGGTACATGGTCGTCGGCGCACGCGACGGCGAAACGGGCCATGTTCGTCTTTACCGCTCCGGCGATCTGCGCGAGTGGCAGGACGCTGGCGTGCTGGATGAGGCGGAAAAAGCGCTCGGCTTTATGTGGGAGTGCCCGGACTTCTTCACCCTCGGCGACAAACGGGTACTGATGTTCTCGCCGCAAGGCATCGCGGCGCAGGGCTACAACAACCGTAATCTCTTCCAGAGCGGCTATATTCTCGGCCAGTGGCAACCGGGCCAGCCTTTTGTGCGCGAAAGCGAGTTTATCGAGCTGGATCACGGCCATGACTTCTATGCGCCGCAAAGCCTGCTGACGCCTGATGGGCGGCGGATTGTTATTGGCTGGCTGGATATGTGGGAATCGCCGCTGCCAGAGCAGAAGGATGGCTGGGCCGGAATGCTGTCGCTGCCGCGCGAAGTGAGCCTGAGCGCCGATAACCGCGTGCAGATGCGCCCGGCAAGAGAGGTGGAAACCCTGCGCGGCGCGTGGATGCCGTGGCCGGTTACGCTGCTTGAGGATCAGCAAATCACGCTGCCGGAGAACGGCGAGGCGCTGGAGGTGCTCCTGCGCTGGGAGTGCGCTGACAGCAGCGCGGAGCAGTATGGCGTCAGCCTCGGTGAGGGGCTGCGCATTTATGTTGATGCGCAAATGCAGCGCCTGGTGCTGGCGCGCCACTATCCGCAGTATGGGCTGTGCGGTATGCGCAGCGTGCCGGTTGATATCAACGCATCGCTGGAACTGCGCCTCTTCTTCGACAGCTCGTCAGTTGAGGTGTTTGTTAATGACGGTGAGGCGTGTCTTAGCAGCCGCATCTATCCTGATGCTGATAAGCGCGCGCTCGCGCTGTTTGCGTGGAGCGGTTCGGCACGCGTGACAGAAGCCGGGGCCTGGACGCTGGCGTAACAGACGTTAAAGAGTCCACGGCCGCGTGGGCTCTTTAAGCACGGGCAGTATCGCGTCGTTGTCGCTTTTAAGTGTGAGTAAAACTCACACTAACCGTCACTATTTATCGTTTTATAAACAGACCCGCAGTGAAATACCCTCATCTCAGCCCCGTTATCTCCCGGGCACACACTTTTAATGACACGCAAAAATGAGAATGAAGGGGGCGCAGGTGACGTTGGATCTTTTATTGCAGTTGGTAGATCTTTTATCAGAGCGGAAAAATAACGCTGCTGGCCGGGCGCAGCGTAAACCGCTAAACGGCGCGCATTTACACGATCTTATTAGCATGCTTTCAGCGGAGAATAGCCGCGCTGAAACGGTATCGGCATTAATACTGCGCCTGCATATTCTTGCCGCAGCCCACAGCGACCCCACCAAAGCCGAGGCGTTGCTGATGGCGAATCTGGATAATGAGGAGAACAACTTTCCGCTGCTCGATTTATCCCGCTGGCCGCAGGTGCGTTACGCTGTTTCAGGGGAGTTGCAGACCCCGGAGTCTGAAGCCTATTTTCACTCCGTGACCTCTGCCGTGACGGTGTTACGCACGGCGATAATTGAGGCCGAGCGCGCAAAGGGTGTGCCCGCGTTTTATATCCTCGATAACGTGCTCAACCTTAATAGCGCGCTGCCGGAGAGATATAAAAAGATGGCTAATATCCTTTACTGATAAACCACCCATAGCGTCCCGGCTGCCGCACTATTTCTGCCGCGTGTTATTTGCTCACTTATTTACTACCCGCCGGGCATACCGTGGTTACAGGTTATTCCGGCAGGTAGGCATAATTTTCGGGTGACATAAGGTAGAGGAAGAAATTAATTACCCAAAAGTCGTGGGGCGCTTATCTTCGTCTCGACACGGTTTATGAAGAGACGTAGATCGGCGGAGTTAAACCATACCGTTATTGCCATGGCGCAAAAAGGCCGGGCGACGGTTCAGCCTTGCGAACCATGCATCGATCGCTGGTACCTCCGGATGGGGCAGCGGCGTCATCTTCCAGCGGTTTACCGAGAGGCCGAGCACGATATCCGCCAGGCTAAAGCTTTCGCCCGCCGCCCATGCGCCGGTGCGTTCAAGCTGCTGTTCAACGATTTCAATGCAGCGATTCCACTCGATAATCCCCCGGGCAATGGCATTTTCATCGTTATAGGCGGGGTTTTTGCGGGCAAGGGCAGGGAAGGCGTAGCGCCAGGCGTTGTTGAACTCCGTCGCCTGCCAGTCCATCCACTGCTCAACGCGGGCGGCGGCCTGCGCTTCACCGGGCAGCAGATCGTCTCGTCCGGCTTTGCGCGCCAGGTAGCGACAAATCGAATTCGACTCCCATAATACGAACCCTTCATCAATCACCACCGGCACCAGCGCGTTGGGGTTCATGGCTCTGAACGCCGCCGTCTCCGTTGAGGCAAAGCCGCTTCCGTACTCTTCCAGCAGATAGTCGATACCGGCCTCTTCGCATGTCCAGAGCACCTTACGCACATTGATGGATGACTTTTTACCAAGGATCTTCAACATACCTATTTTTTCCTTCAGGAGAGGTTAACGGGGACTATCATCACGCTGTTAATGGTGTCATTGAGGTCACTCTTTCTCGCTATCGAGATAGGCGATCTCCAGTGGCGGCAACAGAGGCGTGTGCGCACTTAACCAGTGCAGAAGGCGCTCAACACTCTGGTATCTGCATGAGTTTTTCGGCCAGACAAGGTAGTAGCCATCTCCTGTAGCAACCGCTTCCTTAAAAGGAAGGGCGAGAAGCCCGCTGTTAAGTGCTTCAGCAGTAAGGCTAAGGTCGGATACCGCGACGCCATGGCCGTTGATGGCGGCGATGCACCCCTGTTCAAGGGTGTCGAAGACTTTGCCGAAACTCATATCCAGCCCCGGGGAAAAGCCGGTTCTTTTTAACCACCGTCGCCAGTCTCGTCTGTCCGGTGAGGGATGGATAAGATCGCCCGGTTCAAGCTTCTGCCGCACGGATTCGACCATCGAGGGGTGACAGACCGGAATGAGCCACTCCTGAAAAAGCAGCCTGCTCTCAGTGGAGTCGCCAAAGTAGCCATTGCCAAGCAGAATGGCGCAGTCGTACGGCTCGCGCATAAAATCAACGTTGTCGATGTCCATCCAGACGCTGGCGATATCAACTTTGAATTTCCCATGGTTCTCATGAAAGCTCTTCAGCACGTCAAGCAGCCAGCGGATGGTAAGCGTGCTGGGGGCTTTAAGGCGCAGAAGATGGCTGGCACTTTTGAAGGCGCGGCAGGCCCATTCAATGCTGTTAAAACTTTCATTAAGTTGCCCGGCCAGAACGCGACCGGCTTCACTTACCTCCACCCGCGGGCCCTGCCTGATGAAAAGCTCACATTCGAACCAGAGCTCAAGAGTGCGGACATGCCGGCTGACAGCACCCGGCGTGATATTCAATAGCGCCGCTGCTTTACTGAATGAGTTAAATCGTGCCGCAGCTTCGAACGCGCGCAGGGCATACAGCGGAGGTAAGGACATAATTTCCCTTAATAAAAGGTGCGATCACCCGGCTAGCAGCCTGAATCGATAATGCTAAAAAGCACCGTATAAATCAAAAACGTACTGTCGGTTATGGCGTATCTGTCGCTATCTCTTCTGCAGGGAAGGTGAGCAGCACTTGCCTGAGCAGGGAACCAAGCTGTTCACGTTGAGCGAGGGAAAGATTCTCCAGCAGCCTGTTTTGCGTTGCGGTATGCACCACCAGCGCCTGCTCGATAAGGCGTCGCCCATGCGGCGTCAGGCTGACCCGTGTGCTGCGCTTATCATCAGGATCGCTGATGCGCGCTATAAGCCCCTGTTGTTCGAGATGATTGAGGCGGTTAGTCATTGCGCCGGAGGTGATCAGCAGCGATTTATAGAGCTGTGTTGGCGAAAGTGAGTAGGGCTCACCTGCACGGCGCAGGGTGGCGAGCACATCAAACTCACCCTCGCGAAAGCCGAACGGTGCCATCGCCTGTGCCCGTACTTTTGCCAGATGTTTAAGCAGCCGCAGCATGCGACCAAAAACTTCCATCGATGAGGCATCCAGCTCAGGCATGGCCTTGCCCCACTGACCGACGACAAAATCCACATGGTCCTGCATATATCCCCCCGTGACAGGCAAATTTATCGTGTTGTGCACTGCCTCTTACACCGGTCGCTATTTTATCTTAACGTTAAGATAAATGCTCGCGACGTTTTGTCCGGGTTGCTAACTTCTTAAAGGAACCCTTGTGAAACAGATTACCCCTTCGCCGTTTATCTTCGCGATTATCGCGTTTATTGTCGGGCTGAATCTGCGCCCGATCCTGGCTTCCACAGGACCGCTTTTTAGCGTATTGCAGCGCGAAGCAGGGCTATCGGCCACGCAGTTCAGCCTGCTTACCACTCTGCCGGTTGTGATGATGGGGCTGGCTGCCTTATGTGGTCCCTGGCTTTTAGCCAGACCCGGGGCAGTGCGCGGGATCATGGCAGCCCTGTTCATCCTGCTGCTGGCCTGTTTGCTGCGCGGAGTGAGCACCTCAATGAGCGGCCTGATGGGCACCGCGTTAGTCGGCGGAGCGAGTATCGGCATGATTCAGGCATTGATGCCCGCGCTGATTAAAAAGGCGTATGCGCAGTCGGCCAGTACGGTGATGTCGCTGTTCAGCACCGGGATTATGGCGGGTGCCGCGATGGCTGCCGCCAGCGCTGAGCCGCTGTTTTCATGGCTTGAACTCAAGCCTACGCTTGCCATGCCGGGGGTAGTCGCACTTGTTGCCCTGTTGCTCTGGATGACGGTCGCCAGGCATCTTCACGGCGAAAAAGCGGTGTATGAAAAGGTGGCGCTCAACCCCTCACGCAGCACACTGTTGTTACTCTTTTTTGGTATCGGAACGGGTGCCTACACGCTGGTATTAGCCTGGCTGCCGCCGCTCTATATTCAGGCAGGGTGGAGCGCGCGCAGCAGTGGATATATGCTGGCCTGGCTGACATTAACCGAAGTGGTCGCCGGTTTTGCGGTTTCAGCGTTGATTCATAAATTCCCCGATCGCCGGGTGCCGCTGATTGCGGTGCTGTTGCTGCTGCTGGCGGGGCTGATGTCTCTTATCTTTGCTCCCGGCTCGATGCCGGTTATCTCGACACTGCTGCTTGGCGTGGGTATCGGCGCGCTGTTCCCGCTCTCGCTGATTGTTACCTTCGATCACGCCCGTACGCCCGCTGAGGCGGGGACGTTACTGTCGCGAGTGCAGGGTGGAGGTTATATGATTGCCGCACTGATGCCTTTGCTTGCCGGTATCGTTCGTGACAGCACTGTTTCACTGACGAGCGCGTGGCTGGTGATGAGCGCGGGCGTCGTGGTAATGATTTTCATCGCCATCAACTTTAAGCCGGTCGTGGCGAAGCCGCAGGGGGCACTCGATGCAGAGTGCTGAGGCTGTTTTAACATCAAAACCATCTGAAGGAGTCAGTATGTTGCACGCTATGTCCGATCTGGACGTGCTGTTTGTCGCAGGGTTTGGCCCCATCTCACAACATCCAGCGGTAAGCGCTGGCTTTTATCAACAGGCGCTCGGGCTGCCGCTCAAGCCTATGGCGGGCAATAGCGACTATTTATCCTCAGAAGAGGGGGCGCTAAAAGGGGTGATGCACTTTGCCGTCTGGCCGCTTTCACAGGCGGCACTATCTTGTTTTGGCGCAGACCAGTGGCCAGCCGACCTGCCGATACCGCAGGGGTGGATTGAGTATGAGGTCAGGGATCTTGAGTCAGCGACCCGCAAAATGCGCGATATGGGTTACCGCCTGTTAGTGGAAAATCACACCGAAGCATGGGGGCAAACCGTGACCCGCCTGCTTAGCCCTGAAGGGCTGCTTACCGGGCTGACAGTCACCCCCTGGCTTCGTGATTAACACGATGTGAGCAGATTCAGAAGAACAGGCCAGCAACTGCGGGCCTGTTTTAGTGCATATGGCACACTTTTCTCCTTAACCATTATTAGCGGGTAATTTTAATGCTCATCGACAAGAGGCCGCAAAGCCCGTTGCTGATGGCAGAGTGCATCTGGCTGTTTTTTATTAACTGCGTCACAAAACATTAAGAAATCTCCGCAAAGTTGAAACCGGGCCCGCTCGCGCACCACTCAACCCTATCGTTGCGGGGTGAGCTGCTCATTTCGCAAGTCATCAACTGACCGGTTGCTGATAACCGGCACAACCTGGCGGAGTGAGAATAATGGAGATAAACAGAAGTCACGGGCGCACACCTACACCTGGGCATGAGGATATTGCCCTGCGTTCACGTACTGCCGCGTCGACCAGCGCCGCTGCGGTCGTAGATCCTACACAAGCAGCCCGGCTACAGGAGATCGCGCGTATTGAGCGCACCCTGGAAACTGAATCTGTCGGTGGAGCAGAGGTCCGCGAACACATGCATGGTGTTGCGGTAAGGCTGGCTGAGATGGGAGAGACTGCAGATGATGTTGCAACAGTTATTCAAAACGCTCGCAAGAATGATAAAGGAACATCCGCATTAGCCGAGGCCGCCATGGGGTTAGCCTATGGGCTTTCTGGCATGCCCGGCGACCTGGCGGGCAAGGCGCTGGCGCAAAAACTGAATCTGGAACCCGGTACGCCGGGACACGATTTTGTTACTGGCCTGACCGGGGGGCTCACGGCGGTCGCTTTTAAGGCCGTCGTCTCCAAACTTGTCGATAACAGCCTCAAAGACGGGAAATGGATGCAGGCTGATAAAGAGGCACTCGAGCCATTTATGCAGGAGGTGATGAAAAGGCACGGATCCACAGGGCATAAAGTGAAAAATGCGGCACTGGGAGGGTCAGGGTATAACATGCGCAACCCGGTGACCGCAGCGATTTCAGCCGGTACGCAGAAACTCGCGGAAAACGCGCCGAGCACGAAACCGGTGGAGATACTCAAAGGGATTGGTAAACCAGGGTATCTCATCAATCAGGGGGCGGGTCTGCTCTTAACAACCGGGGCCGGAGCGGCGAGCGGCGTGGTGCAGAATCAGTTCGACCATTTGCACGGTGCGGAGTATCTGTTTGGCCGCCATGACTGGCAGGAGCGTTACATGGCATTAGCCAGCGGGCGTAAGCATAGCGCTGAAGGTGGCCGGTTTGATGCCCTGAAGAATAACCTCACCACGCCAAAAAATTGGGGTAAAGCCGTGCTCAATCTTGTCGCGCTCTCTCAGCTCGTGGAAGGCTTTGCGTTGGGAGGTGGGCTGGGGCTGGCAAATATGTCAAAAAGCGCAGCGAGTAAGGCTATGGCGTCGTCTATGTCTAAAGGACTGGGCAGTGTTAACGATGTCATGAAAAATTCGACTAACCGCGCCATTCGCGAACTCGCAGGCCAGGGCGCTTACCTTCCGGTGGCGGCGGTGGCCTATTTTTCACAAGGGGCGGCGGCAATCGCCTATGACGCGATGAAAAAAGCGACGAAAAACGCACTTGGGCTAGGTGACGGAAGCAGCACAAGTTCATCATCATCTACCAACACGGATACAACCGACGGCAGCGCCCATTTAACTTCAGGGGAAAGAACTCCGGAAGGCACCTCAGCGTCAGTCTCTGGCACCGAGGCAAGAGCTTCTACAGCATCGCCAGCGCCAGAGGCTGGCACCGAGGCAAGGGCTTCTACAGAATCGCCAGCGACAGAAGCTGGCACCGAGGCAAGAGCCTCTACAGCATCGCCAGCGTCAGAGCCTGGCACTGAGGCAAGGGCTTCTACAGCATCGCCAGCGCCAGAGGCTGGCACTGAGGCAAGAGCCTCTACAGAATCGCCAGCACCAGAGGTTAGCACCGGGGCAAGAGCTTCTACAGAAACGCCAGCGGCAATTGCTGGTACCCGGACGAAAACGCCGTCAGAAGCAAGCAAGCCGGACAGCGCCAGCGTGCATTCCAAAGCCTCTGGCGCGCTGCCTAAGACCCCGTCTGAGTATTTACATGCGTTGCTTGAGGAGATGGATCCCCAGGAATTGTTGCGCGCCTTCCCGGAGCGGGAGGACATCCTGACCCCACGTCCTGAGAGAATAACCCCGGCTATGTTTGCAGCCATTATTGAACACCTTGAGGCTGAAGCAGAGAAGATGAGCGAGCGTATCGCCGAGATGATCCCGCTGCCGGACTCCTTACCGACATCATCTGCGTCATCAGTGGCATCCGGGCCATCAGCGTCATCAGAAGCCGCAGCGCCAGCGGGATCGCCAGAGCCTGAAGCAGCGAAATCGCCAGAAGCCGCAGGGCCAGCAGGATCGCCAGAGCCTGAAGAGCCGAAAAAAGCTTCCTGATACCCCCCCTCTTAAAAGCCGCAGCGATGCGGCTTTTTTTTCGCCTTAATTTTCGCTGTAGCACGCTCTGCCCGGAACCCGCGCCGCGCGCTGTCCACTCAATCATACCCCGGTAAAACCGGTAGGGATGCGTCAGCGTGACTGGCGCTAATGATTACGCTTAGTTGAGAGGACAGAAGGATGAATATCTCGTCAGGTTCGATTTTTGGGCCGATACAGCCGCAAATGCCTGATTTCAGCGCGCTCGATGAAAAAAACGTAGCCTCGTTCAGCCCGACAGATTTTGCTGGCGGCAGCCAGGCAATTAATTTTGGCAATGATGCCATGAGCGGCACGGATTTCAGCAGCCTCACCGCCACGCCCGGCAGTGAGAGCAGTATGGATCCGATGCAGATGCAGGGGCTAATGCAGCAGTTGGGCCCGCAAATACAAGCACTACTGCAACTGCTGATGATGCTGCAGCAGCTCTTTTCCGGTCAGCAGCAAAATAACAGCGCAGGTGCTGGAGCGGGTAGCGGCGGCGGGGCAGGGATGCCGGGCGGCTCAGCAGAAGAGGGGGCTGCGCCCGCCGCACCGGGGAACGCCGCTGTGCAGCAGCCTGTTAATCAGCCTGCCGCCGCCTCTGCGCAACAGCCGGGCAGTGCGGCACAACCGGGTTCCCCCTCCAGTGCTGCACTGAACACGCCTGCCCAGCAGACACCGGCATCCGGCGGCGTTCCGCTGATAAAAGGCGAGTCGGGGCTGCATTTACCTGCGCCGCTACTCGATCATGAGAAGGCGATAATGCATGCCGCCAGAGAGACCGACCAACCGCCTGAAGTGCTGGCGGGGCAAATCTGGCAGGAGTCACGCGGGAAAATCGATGCGACCACCGTTAACGGCGGCAATGGGCTTTCCGACAGCGGCCTGATGCAGGTCAATTCGAACACCTTCGCCGATCTGCAAAGCAGATACCCGCATCTGCTGGGAGCGGATGCCAGCCCCTCCAACCCTAAAGATAGCATTATGGCCGGCGCGCTCTATTTGAAAGAGCAGCGGCAGGCGTTTGGCGGCGATCTCGGTGCCGGGCTGCGGGCCTATAACTCAGGGCCGGGGAATGTGAATGTCAACGATCTGACGGATATCTCGAAAACCGGTACCGGCGATGCAACCTATGTCGGGAAAGTGCTCAATTTTGCCGACATTATCTCCAGCGGCAAAGGTACGTTACCTGCATAGCAGGCAAAAAAAGTCCCTGTACCGGGTACAGGGACTCACAACAGTAAGGTAATAAATCAGGCAAACGGCGGCGGTTCGTTCTTCCCTTTTCCTCCGGCATTCTCCACCGCAATCTGCACGGTGTCGGTAGCGGCCGTAATGCCCCAGCCAATCGGCCCACGCGCCACGCTCATTCCACCCTCAGCCAGACCTTTCAGGCCACCGGTGAAGACTTCGCCCAGATTACGGGCCTCGCCAATGTTGTTAAAGAAAGGCGCAGCAACAGATTTGAGAATCGGGATATTCGACAATATCTTGCCGAACTCGCCCATCCCCCACTGGAAGTTGTCTTTATTGGTCCCATCCTTTCTTACGTGCGTATCATTGGTTTGCGGCAGCTGTTTATTCTCCGGCAGCATTTTCAGCCCCTGTTCGGCGATATCCTTCAGTACACCCGCCTCGGTACCGTGGCGGGCGTCGCCATCCTTGGTGATGCCCTCTATTTTATCGTTAGCAGAGATCTCCGTTCGCTCGCTGCCATCGCGCGCATTGAGGCCTTTTATGCTGTTTAACACGCAGGCCATGTTATACGCCGCATCAGCACGACTCTTCGGATCTTTATTGGCATCCGTCCAGTCACCAAAGCGCTCTTTTAGCTGCTCGCGCTTGATATCTTTCTGATTGCCGAGGTTTTTCAGCACCGGGTTTTCATCAATGATCTGCTCAGCGCTGCGGTTATCACCCGGCGGACGGCCCTTCAGGTTATCTTCCGTTGGCCTGACGCTGAGGTCCTTCTCACTGGTCCGCACGCCATCGCCCGTTGCCTGCGGCGTCTCTTCACCTGTGGTTTCGCTGGCAAATAACGCCGCGGGCATCGTTTCCTCATTAGCGGCGGGATCAACAAGCGCACCCAGTCCAACCTGCTTTAACAGCTGATCGAACTGTTGGGTCGGATCGCCCAGTCCTGCCAGCGGCGTTCCGCTAGTGCCGGAGTAGCAGATCGGCAGATCGTTACCCAGACCCGGCAAAGAAGATCCGGGCAGGGGAGTGGTTAATGGCAGGTTACCCGGCAGTTGCCCGCCGGGTGAAAAAGCGGGGGTGATCCCCCCCGCGCCAGGTACTTGCATAACCATATAAGCCCCCCTGAATTAGAGCTGCGTATTTTTCTGGGAAGATTGCCCCTGACCGCCGCTCAACAGACCCTGCAACAGTGACGTCAGCCCCAACAGCGACAGCAGGTTTTGCATCATCCCACCCTGTTGACCGCCACCGTCAGCCGCTCCCTGAGCAGGAGCCTGCGGTGCATTCCCGCTCTGTTCGCCGCTGTCTGCCCCCTTGCCTTTGTCGAGACCCATCATCTGCTGCAGCAGTTGCTGGAGCATCTGCATCAGCTGCTCAAGCGGGTTACCGCTCTTATTCGCACCCTGGGACGGTGCCGGGGTCGTTGGCTGTTCCGGCTGCTGCGCCTTATTACCGCCGCCCAACAGCTGCTGCAGGCCTAACAGCATCATAAGCTGCTGCATTAAGCCGCCGCCCGGCAGTGAGTTGCTGCCGCTCGCCGGCGCGTTTGCACCGTTTGACTGGCCGTTGCTTTGGCTTCCGCCAAGGCCGCCAAGCCCGGTTAATGAAGCGAGCGTGCTCAGGCCGCCAAAGGCGTTACTGGCAAAAGAGAGCGGGCCCATTTTCGAATTATTGAGGAAAGATAACGGCGAGGACTTGCCTGGCTGATCGGGCAGGTCTGGTTTGCCTGACGGCGTGCCCCCCGGTTTGCCTGGCATATTCGCCGGCGGGAAATCGGCTCGGTTTGCGTTTGTTGCTCCACCACCAAATCCTGGAATCTTCATAAATGTGTTCCTCAGAGTTAATAAGTCAGCGATCGGTTGGGCAGCAGCCGCAGCGGTAACATTTTGCAAACCTAATTCATGCCGTTTGCACAATTTTACCTTTCGGGCTGATGCTGCCTCGCACTGTGAGTGGCGATTGTTCCAGGGTAGTTCCGCTTAAAAATCTCTGTTTGTGATGCGCATTCCGAGTTTTAAAACTTATCGCCGCAGCCGTTTTGTACTCAATCAATTGTTTTCAAATCTCTTTTTTTAAAGCAGGTAAGGAAATCCTTACCTGCTGAGCGGCTATCCCTACGAAATAATAATCCTGGACTGATAGCGGGGATTTCCTGATTGAGTGAGAGTGAGGCCGCTGTAAATTTGTAATTCTTTACATCAGGCTCAACTTCCAAAAAATCCACAAGCGCTGAATTACCCGCGCGTCCCGTGCAAGGCGCGCTTACGTGAAGCTAATGGAGAATGTATGGTTCGTCTTACCAGGACAGAGTTAATCCAGGGGACTGCAGATGAGGGGAGTGAGGATAACGTTTTACGCCAGGTTGACTCCCGCCCACGCGCGGCGGCGGGTTATCCGGAACCTGTGACCGATATCCATACCCATCTGTATAAGATTTTAAATACGATTGCACCGTTAAAAATTGATGTCCTCATCGAGGGGGAAACGGGTACCGGGAAAGATGCACTGGCCCGGCGGTTGTACCAGCTTTCCGGCTGTCGCGGCCCGATGGTGCCGGTTAACTGTGCGGCCATCCCGGAGACACTGGCCGAAAGCGAGCTGTTCGGGGTGATGGCCGGGGCGTTTACCGGCGCGAGCACCTCCCGCGCGGGCTATATTGAGAGCGCCAATCATGGCGTGCTGTTTCTGGATGAAATAGACAGTATGCCGCTCACGGTGCAGGCCAAGCTGCTGCGGGTACTGGAAAACCGGGCGGTGGAGCGACTCGGCAGCACCAAAAGTATTGAACTCGATCTGCGCGTGGTCGCCGCCTCGCAAATTCCACTCTCGCAGCTGGTGGCGCAGGGGCGTTTTCGCCGCGATCTCTTCTTTCGCCTCGACACGATTAAACTTGCCACGCCAACCGTGCGGTCGCGGCCGGAGCTGATCCTGCCGATGTTTCGCCGCTTCACCCAGGAAGCGGCGATGCGCCTGAATCAGCCGCTGCCGCCGGGGTCGCCCGTGCTGGATGAAACCCTGCTGCTGCATAGCTGGCCGGGGAATATCCGCGAGCTGAAAGCGGCGGCGGAACGCTTTGTGCTGGGCTTACCGCCGCTGTGCTGTGAGATAAAACAGGAGGGGCGCGGGCTACTGAAAGAGCGGCTGCGGCGCATTGAGCGCAGCCTGATCCACGACTGCCTGAAACGGCACGGTAATCGTATTGATGACGTTATTCTTGAGTTAGGTATTCCCAGGCGCACCCTCTATCACCGCCTGAAGCTGTTAAAACTTACCGCCTGACATGTCGCCCGCCCCTCTCGCGGTGGGCCAGAAGGCCTCTTCTGCATAAATTTTTTCTTTGCGATGGAACCAGGTGGCTTCGTTTATCACTTAATGAACGCAACACCCAAATACAACCCATCATTAACGCGAGGAATTACTATGTCAGGTGCTAGCTTACTTGCCAACGGGATCACCAACGCCGCCTCTGCTTACACTCAGGTTGCCGGTGCCTATAGTGGTGCGAAATATATGGTCCGTTCGCAGCAGGCGATGGACAAAATGCAGGAAAACCAGGCCGATAAAATGGATCGCGATGTAGAGTTCCAGCGCATTAACGGCATCGCCGAAAGTAATGCGCAGGCCGCATCCGCCGCAGCCCAGGTCAAAATTCAGTACTAATCGACTCCGGCAGGGAGACGTTATCCACGACTCCCTGCTCACTCACCTACAGGAGTTTTGCTGATGAAAGTCTCTCAATCTCCCTCGCTTACCTCCGAACCGGTACCGTCAGTCGACATCTACGATGAAGCACCGTCGGTGGAAGATATTCAGTGGTTTAATGCAAAGCTTAATGGCGCCGCGCCTGAAAGCAGCAAGGCGGCCTCTTCGGAGCCGGGCGTGGTCGGCAATGTTCTGCAATCCCTTAGCGGCAACCAGCGTGCGCAAAAAGATGCCTTTCACGATCTCAGGGTCGCGTCGCGATCCTCCAGTGCGGAAGATTTCTCCCGCGCTAATGCGCAGCTGTCCAATTACTACATTGAGAGCCTGATGAACGCCAAAGTGATCGCCAAAACCGTTCAGTCAGTCGACAAACTCAGCAACCTGCAGTGAAGCTTATGAATGGCCCTGTCATTAAATGCCTCTGCGCCCTGTGGCTGGCGCTGCTGCTTACCGGCTGCGGTGACCAGACCCAGTTGCACAGCGGGCTTTCGGAAAACGACGCCAACGATGTGGTGGCAGAACTGAGCCGCTTTAAGATCGAAGCGGAAAAACAGGTCTCCAAAGAGGGCGTGAGCGTCAGCGTCGCGCGCGGTGATATCGAGCGGGCGGTGAATATCCTCAATGCCGCCGGGCTACCGCATCAGGCGCGGACCAACCTCGGCGCGGTGTTTCAGAAAAGCGGCGTTATCTCCAGCCCGCTGGAGGAGCGCGCCCGCTATATCTATGCCCTGTCGCAGGAGGTAGAAGCGACACTGTCACAAATTGATGGCGTAGTGGTGGCGCGGGTGCATGTGGTGCTGCCGGAGCGTATAGCCCCCGGCGAGCCGGTACAGCCCGCTTCCGCCTCGGTCTTTATCAAGTATCACGAAAACCTGGATCCGGACAGTATCGAGCCGCGCATTCGCCGGCTGGTGGCAACCAGTATTCCGGGGCTCGGCGGGCGTGATGACCGCGACCTGGCGATTGTCTTTGTCCCGGCGAAAGCCTGGCAAGACAGAGTTGTAATGGTGCAACTGGGGCCGTTTCAGCTGACCCCCGAGCGTTACGGCATGGTCAAAATAGTGGCAACCTGCTTTGGGGTGCTGCTGCTATTACTGGTGGCGAACGCCTTTATTCGTCAGGCACTGAATCGTAAGCGCCAGGCGGCAGAGGCGAAGTGACGGATATGCAGAGCGCTGCGCCCGACGAGCAACTCGCCCTGCGCTGGCTGCGCTGGTGGCACGCTGACTTTTGGTTGCAGGCGGATGAAAGCTGGCGTACCCAGCCGCTGGCCCGCCTATCTGCACCTTTGCAGAGACACTATCTGCGCCAGCATGCCGCGTGCTGGCAGCGCACGCTGGGGGTGCCCGGCGAACTGGTGGAACCCGAGCCGATGGTGCTGGCGATCGGCGACTTAAGCTGCGAGCAGCGCGCGCAACTGCTGGTGTTAGTGGCAGAAATTTGCGCCGGGGGCATGCCGCTACCCGCTGAGTTAAAGATCTGGTTAAGGCGTGTGGCGAAAGGGATGCGCACCGAGTGCTGGCTGCCCGCCGGGCTGTTCACCGCCGGCGGCAGCGCCGACAGCCTCTGCCTGCTGCAAGCGTTATTCCCGGCCATCTGGCCGCGCCTGCGGCTGCTCTTTCCTGCAAGCGATGCGCCTCTCAAACCGGCGCTCTCACTGCCTCTCCATCGTCTGCGTCCTTTATGGGAAGCGGCGCTCTGGCAGGTGCAACAACATTCGGAAGCGACGCGCGATGTGGAAACTTAAAAGCCTGCACCTGCCGGACGGTAGCGCGCCAGCAGGTAATTTGCTACGCCGCGAGGAGATTGCGCTCGGGCTTGAAGCGGCCGCCATTATTGCGTTGGCTCATAAAGAGGCGCAGACGATCCGCGAGCAGGCATGCGCCGAGGCGCAAGCTGAAAGGGAGGCCTGCCAGCGCGAATGGGAAGCCGCGTTCTGGCAGCAGGCGCAGACACTGCTTACTGACTGGCAGCAACAGCGCGCAGCCGAAGAGGCGCATCTGGTGGTGCTTGCCGGGAAGATTGTCAACGAGGCGCTGCAACACCTGCTTGATGAGGTGGACGATGAGCGCCGTTTTCACGCGCTGCTCAAACAGCTGTTGCGTCACCATCCGCGCCAGCAGCAGGCGACGCTCTATTGCGCAAGCCTACAGGAGCAGGAGATCCACAGCTGGCTCGCCGCGCAGCCGCAACTTAGCTGGACACTGTGCGCCGACCCGATGCTTGCGCCAGACCATTTGCGGCTGATCACCGACGCGGGCGAACTGATGGTGGACTGGCAAACGCTGCGCCAGCAGCTCGCGCCCGCACGTGCAGAAGAGGAGGCATAAAAAAAGCAAAATATGTGGAACTGCTTCGCTTGCCGCACCACTTAAAAGTGGTGCCTAACAAGAGGAGTGAACAACATGAGTTCAAACGATCTGTTCCAGCGTCAGTTATCTACCAACTCCGCCCGCAAACATCATGAAGCCTATCAGTTTGCCCGCGACATCTCGGGCGAATCCTTCAGTCTTGCGGATATGTATGCCTTCCAGAACCGGCTGCAGGATATGTCCAACGCCAGCTGGGCAAGCTCGCAATATACCCAGTTTAAGTTTGGTATCCGTAAAGCGATTATCGACGCTATTAACTAAGCCCCTGTCAGCAAGGAGTCAGGCGTGTTTACGTTTTCTTTTCCGGGCCGCCTGCTGGCGGCCATTACCCTGCTGGTGCTGAGTATGGGCATCACTAACGCCCGTATGCCCGATGAGTGGAAAAACGGTGCGTATGCCTATTCGGCAGATAACACCCCGCTCAGCATTATTCTTGAAGATTTTGCCACCAGCTTTGGTGTCGAGATCAATCTTGGCACGCTGGGCGACAGCAATGTCACCGGTAAACTGCGCGCAGAGAGCCCGGAAGCGTTTCTTAATCGCCTGGCGCTTGAGTATCGCTTTCAGTGGTTTGTCTACAACAACACGCTCTACGTCAGCCCGCAGGCTGCGCAAACCTCCCAACGTATTGAGATTTCGCCGGAAGCGGCGCCGGATCTGAAAGAGGCGCTGCGCGGCGTCGGCCTGCTGGAGCCACGCTTCGGCTGGGGCGAACTGCCGGATGAGGGCGTGGTGCTGGTGACCGGGCCGCCGGAGTATGTACGCCAGATAACTGAATTTGCCCGCAAATCGGAGAGCAAACCGCAAGCCGAGGAGAGTAAAGATATGATGGCTTTCCCGCTGCGCTATGCGGCCGTGGCGGATCGCACCATTCGCTATCGCGATCAGGAGCTGCTGGTGCCGGGGGTAGCCACCATTCTGAATGAACTGCTGGGCCAGGCCAGCAGCGCCTCTGCCGGGGGCAGCTCATCAGGCCAGGGGGATGATGAGCAGGTATCCCGTGAACAGTCGCAAACGATTTTAAATGAGCTGATTAATCGCAATATGCCGGTCTCCGGGCGTAAAAAAGCGCCGGTCAGCAAGCTGGCGGGGAAAGTGTCGGCGGATGTGCGTAACAACCTGCTGCTGGTGCGGGACGATCCGAAAACCCGTAGCTCCTACCAGGCGTTAATTAACTCCATTGATGTTCCGCAAAAGCTGATTGAGATCGATGCGGTGATTGTCGATATCGACCGCAGCGCGCTGAAGCGCTTCTCCAGCAGCCTGGGCGGTCAGTTCGGCAGTGTCGCCAGCGGCGCTAATATGCTCTCCGGTGCCAGCACGCTGTTTGTCACCGATTTCCAGCGCTTCTTTGCCAGTATCGAAGCGATGGAGGGGGAAGGGACGGCAACGATTATCGCCAACCCAACCATCCTGACGCTGGAGAATCAGCCTGCGGTGATTGATTTCAGCGATACCGCTTTTATTCGCGCCATTGGCGAGCGGGTGGCAGATATTCAGTCTGTTACCGCCGGGACCAGCCTGCGGGTAACGCCACGCGCCATCAGCACCTCACAAAAATCGGCTATCCAGCTCATTGTTGATGTGGAAGATGGCAAGCTCAATAAAGATGACGATGGCGACGCACAAGGCACCCATAACGCCGCGGTCAGTACCCAGGCGCTGGTGGAAGCGCGGCGCTCACTGGTTCTGGGCGGTTTTCACTCCAAAGAGACGGGCGATCGCGAGCGACGCATCCCGATCCTTGGCAGCATTCCGCTGATTGGCAAGCTCTTTACCTCCACGCGCTACGAAACCTCCCAGCGTGAGCGGCTGTTTATTATTACGCCGCATTTGATTGGCGACCAGGTCGATCCCTCGCGCTATATCGCTGCCGAGTCGCGCGAGCAGCTTAATAATGCGATGGATGAGGTGACCAACCGCCATAAATACACCGACATTCGCGGGATGGTGGAAGGTGCGATGCGCGACCTGGCCCTGAACCGGGTGCCGACGGGGATGACCAGCGGCGGCACCGGCCAGACACTCTCCGCGTTGTGCCGTATTCCGGGCGCGTTCCAGAGCGATTTCCGCCGCCATCAGTGGTACGGCAACAGCAGCGTACAGATAACCGTTGGGGTGATCACCAATAACACCCGTCAGACGCAGCGGTTTGATGAGAGCGTCTGCCGCAGCGATCGCACGCTGGCGGTGGCAGTCTGGCCGCGCGCTGAACTGCCGCCGGGAGGATCGGCGGAGGTGTTTGTTGCCTTTGACAGCAATGCCCCGGCACGCCCGTCGCGCGCTTCGCTGCTCTCGGCATCAGGCGGCGCACCGGCACAAAACTTCAACTGAGCTGATAAGGAAAAAGCATGTTACTGCGAATGATGTTGCTTGCCGCCGCCGCGCTAATGCTGAGCGCCTGTGCGCGGCCGCAGGCCGGGTGTAACGACGTAAGCTGCCGCCCGTCGTCCGATCTGCATAAGCTCACCATCTGGTGGCAACCGCAACTGCGTAATGGCCTGAACGACTACACGCAGATAGCGGTGGATAACTAACCCCGTTTCGGCAGTCTCAGACCCCGGGCGATCGCCGGGGCCGTATTTGAGCGAGGATCATCATGGCTATTCACCTCCCTTTTCTGGGAAGCCTGCGTGCGGCGCAATCTGTGTCGCACGCCAGCACAGGTAACGCGATTCCGTTACGTCAGTTTTCCCGCCGCCCGCAGCAGACCGCAGGCGGCTCGCTGGATCAGGAGGTGGCCAGCCAGGCCGCGCCAACCCTGCGCCAGCAGGCAGCCGAAGCCCGCCAGCGTATGGGAAGCCTGCGCCAGAGCCTCAGCCGCCTGCGGGAAACGCGCCACCCTCAACCCATACCCGGCGCGTCGAACAGCACCCGCCCGCCGGAGGTTAACAACAGCGCACCGGTGGCCGCGAGCAGGCGCCACAGTGAAGCCGCACCCGACGAACCGCCGTTACGCCCGATGCGCGAGCCGGAACCCTGGCCGTCCCGCCGCCGCCATCTGCTTTCCCCCATTGAAGAGGAGCGCTACGCCGCGCTGCAAGAGAGCCAGCGCAACACCCAGCAACAGCGGGCATACCGCGCGGGGGAAGAAAATGCAGCCACGCGGCGAGGTGGCCTGCAACCGCAGTTTGCCCGGCTTGCGCTTGCGGATAACGGCAGCTTAAGCGTTATTGAGAGCGCGTCGGAGCCGCTCACCGCGCTGCTCAACGAAACCCTCGCTCACCCCCGGCATCGCTGGCTGGCGCATCAGGCCAGCGACGATAATTGCCAGCATCTCCTGCTGGACCCTGGTGGCAGGCTCTTTACGCTGCAAGGTTCACCGGTGGCGTTTATCGGCCTGACCAGCAGCCGTCCGCTGCCCGGCTGGCAGCATCTGAAACCGCAGCAGCGTCTTGCGGCGCTACCGGATGAGGCGACCCAGGCGCTGATGACCGGCATCTTTCGCCACCAGCGCAAAATCACCGGCGGTGATGAAGCAGGCGGTAGCCCGGCAGGTGAGGCTGTTTCAGAGCAACTGCGCGAGCACAACGGGCGGCTCTACCGGCTAAACGAAGCCGCCATGCGCTGGGAACAGGTCGATAAAGATGAAGAGAAAAGCTACAGCAAGTTAAGCAAGCAGCCCGACGGCATGATGTATGCCATTTACGATAAGAAGACCCTGCATAATCTCTCCAGCGGCGAGAAATCGGCAAAAACTGGCAAAATCACCGCCTATTGTGTCAGCGCGCAGGGTTCTGCACTGCTGCTCCTCAGCGATGAGAAAACTGCCGAACAGTCGGTGATGTTGCTCAACACCCTCAGCGCGAAAAAAGAGCAGCAGCAGAAAATCACCCTCAAAACTCTGAACGCGGAAGGCGATAAGCAGACTTTTCACGCCACCGGCGCCGCGCTGCATAACGATCATCTCTATGCGCTGGACAGCGAAGGGGGGCTGTGGAGCGCTGCATTACCACAGGCGCAGGAGGACAGCGAGATTGTTATGCAGCCTGATATGAAGCAGGCGGCGCTGTCGGAGCAACTGGGCGCAGGGGTGATGTTCAGCAGCCTGCTCTCCCATCAGGATGGAGAGCTGATGGCGGTGGTGAAAAGCGGTGCTGACCAGAAACATCTCTGTGCGCGCAATGCGCAAGGGCAGTTTGCGGCGCGCTGGAATCTCAGCGAGAGCCTGGTGCTGGATCATCATGAAGGTCTGTTTCAGCCGCGCCCCTTAGCTCATGAGAGCATCGACCTTGGCCGCGCCGGGCAACTGCTGGTGCATGAAGGCAAACTCTATGCCTGGGATAAAAACGCCGGGCGCTGGGAGGCGAGCCAGGAGAAGGCGGATAGCATCAAGCGGGCGCAGGATGGCAGCGGCTGGGTGATCCGTGACGGGCTGCCTTCGCGCGTTAAGATAAGCCAGAAGAGCGACAAAATTGACGGGGCGCATCATCGTTTCGCCCTGCGGCAGTTAAAAGCCAGCCTGAGCGTGGAACTGCCGCTGCCGGGGTTTGATGAGAGTAATAAAGCGCGCGCCATTGCGCCGCTGGATGGCGAGCACTGTGCGGCGATAAGCGAAACCAACACCCTGCAATATCACCGCACCCAGGCCGGAACCCGGCAGGCGCATAAGATGATGCAAACCCTGACCAAAGCGGGGATCGCCAACTGGCTGCCGCACACCCGGGCGACGCTGCCTGCTAACGGCGAGGGCAACACCCTTACGGATATCACCACCGATCAGAAGCGTAACCTCTATGTTCTCGACTCACAGGGCAGACTGTGGACGATGCCGGAAGCGGAGTGGCGCGCATCCCCCGGGAGCCGCCCGGATGCGCGCTGGCAGTCGGTGACGCTGCCCCCCGACCTGGGGCCAGTAGAGCGACTGCATAACAGTTCCAGCGGCGCGCTGATGGTGGCGGACAGAGGCGGGCGCAGCGCGATTTTGCAACTGGCCGGTATGCCGCAGGAAAGGAGGGATGAACAGCAAGAGGGCGCAAATCAGCCGCCAATCGCGCTGGAGGCGAGCTGGCGGGTAGAGGGGGAGTTTGACCCGACGGCACTGCCCGTCAGCACGCCCCGGCAGGAGCCGCTAAAAGCGATGGAGCGGCTGGATGAAGCCTCGAAAAGTGTCAACCTTCGCGGCATGACGCTCAAGTATGAAACCAGCATCGCCGGAATGACCGGACGTGACGGTAACCATGTCAACAGCCGCCTGCGCGACCGGCTTGGCGCGCACTTGATCAATACCCGGTTAACCACGCCAAGACCCCTGAAAACCGCCTGGTACGCCACGCGCCATAACTGGCAGGGGCGTGACGGGCTGCGTCCGCTCTATGCGCAACAGGCGCAGCTCTATCAGCGGCTTAAAACCTTACAGGCAGCGCCTGGCGCGACGCCGCAGGAGAGTTTAGCGGCGCGGCTCGCCGCGCTCGATACCCGCCATTTTGATCGGCAGTTTATCGGCCACCTGCAAAACCTTATCGACACGGTTGCCGACAGCGTGCAGCACCACGGCACGCTGCTCGGGCAGCATATGGGCGCGTTACGCGGGGACGGGCGTGAAAAAGAGGAGTTCAGCCCCTCGCGGATCAAGGCGGCCACCCAGGCGCTCAACCCCTACAGTGATGATGAGAACCTGCTGAAACAGCTGGATGCGGTCTACCGACGCTATCCGCTGCGCGAGGGCAGCAGCACACCGGTAAGCCACTTGCAGGCAAGCGGCGTGGTGGCCCGGCACCAGAAAGCGCAGCCGCCGCTGGGGCGCATGCGCGATCCCCATGATGAGATGGGGCTGGTGAAATCCCGCCTGATCCTTGATGGATTAATGATGTCCGCGCTGCACGAGGTGGTGGATCAGATGGCTGACTGTAACGCTAACCCGCAGGCCAGCCTGGCGCAGGTTGCGGCGATTAAAGAGCGGGTGCGTTTTTTGCGTGACGAGGAGTATGGCGAAAACCTGGTGCAGAAGGCCACCAGTCAGGGTTTTTTAAATAATAGCCAGCTGGAGGCCTGCTACGACGCCATCAAATCCTTTATTAATGCGCTGAGTAAGCCGCACCATGGCCTGAATATGACCACCCGCACGGTGCTGAAAACCCCCGACCAGCAGCAGATGGCAGCGCAACTTCTCAACACGCTCAAAGCGCTGGAGCCGGGGGAGAACTTCGCTTTTGGTCGTAACTATGGCGGTATGGTGACCCTGTCGGTGATCCCCGGCGGGGAGGTGATCGGTATTCCGGGCGTGCGCGGCAACCTCGATCGCGCCTACAGCGCCAGCTTCTCCCGGAATGATGGGGGGATTAACGTCACCTTTAGCCGTAACGGCGGCGGCACCGGTACGGTGTTTGGTGCCGTAGGCTGGAACCCGTTAAGCCAGCTTACCGACAGCAGCAAAAAGGAGCCTGGCGGCAACCGCAGTATCGCCCCTTCGGTGCGGCTGGGGGGGCTGGTGGCCATCGCCATGCAGCGCCAGTTACAAAACAGCGTCAGCTTTACCCTGAGCGAAGCGGAGTTGCAGCCTTTTATCGCGCAGCTTACCGGCGGAGAACTTAATCCCGGCGAGCTGCTGGAGAGGGGCGTCAGCCATAAAGTGAAGCAGGGCACTACCCTTAACTTTACTGTTGATGCCACGGCAATGGCGATGGCTGGCGGCGGTCTGCGCTTTCCCGTCGCTGGCGGTGACGGCAAGAAAAACAGCGCCACGGCGCGCGCCGGGGGTATGGCGCAACTGGGGGCGAATATCCTCAATGCGCAACGTGAGCGCTCTACCACTCACAGCGCGACGGGCAGCACGCTCGGCCGCAGCGATAACCGCCTGCGGATGTTTAACACCGCCAGCGCCGGGGTCGGCCTGAATGGCGGGGTGGGCATCACCGCCAGGCCGGCGTCGAACCTGCGCATCCCGCTGTTTGGCGTCAACAGCACCACCATTCAGGCCAGCATTGATAACCGCACCAAACACAGTATGAGTATCGATATCGCCCGGGCTGAGCCCGTTCACCCGCGCCAGCTGGAGAAGCTGATAGAGCAGGCAGGCAGCAACTTTGACAATCCGCAAACCAATAAGCTGTTGCAGGAGATAAAGGATGCCGACAAACCGCCAGAAAAAGCGAAAAGCGAGCTTTCGGCCGGGCTAAACGCGCTGCAAAAAGCGAGCCTGAGCGCGCGCAAGGCGCACGCAGGCACCTTACGTCCGCTTTCGAAAAGCGAACGCAACACGCTTGAGGCGTTGGATAAAGCGAACGGTGCGGCAAAGGCAAAAGAGAATAGCGCTCCGTTCAGCACCTTTTTGCAGGATGAACCGCAGGCAACGGCCAATAAGCTCGATAAACTGCTGACGCATCTGCTGGCGCTGACGCCTGCCAACAATGGTCAGTACGGTGTGATTAACAGCGCCCGGGCGCTGGATCTACAACGCCAGGCGCATGGGCTGCACTGCCATCAGCTCAACAGCGCCGAGTATCAGAGCACTTATAACAATCTGCGCAAAGTCGACAGCAATAACCTGATGCATGTGGTGCACAGCCTGTTTGCCAGCGAACTGCCGGAGAGCGCCGCCGAGGCGATTAGCCGTTTTATGGAGGAGAAGCCGCTGCTTAAAGAGGCGATCCGCGAGCTGCAAAAAAACCGCAACACCCAGGCGGTAGTGACCCTTGAGCTACACGATGATCGGCGCTATGCGCTTCAGCAAATGTGGCTGCGCCATGAAACCCAGCCGGAGGAGGTCGCAGCGCTGCTGCGCGATCGGCACAGCCTGCGGGTCAAATCGATTGCTTTTAGCGAAACCGACAGCAAACAAGAGGGCATCTCCGTCCCGCTGTTTGTCGCCGGAAGCAGTAGCGCCGCCAGCGTCAGCGTCACTCGTAATCTCGGAAAAATTAACTTTAACTATGGTGCAAACCAACTGTCACCTCTCGCCTTTACCCTTGAGGGCGAAATCGCCCACGCCAGCCAGGCGCTGGTGGATGCGTTGACGAATGCCGAAATTCAGGAGAAGCGTGGGCGGCTGTAACCCGCGTTAAATCTCACTTTTACAGGAGTTTATGATGACGCAGCAACGACAGCTACAAGGGCTTCTAAATGATTTTGGTCGCCGCCAGGGCCTCTCTCTGACGCTGGTCAACGGCGTGTGCGCATTGCAGGATGAGCAGGGCCAGGAGGCGGTAGTGCTGGAGCTGCCGCCGGGAAGCGATACGCTACTGCTCCATTGCCAGCTCTTTGCCGCCACCCAGCTTGCAGAGCAACTCACCACCTGGCGGCTGTTAATGAAGCTCAACTTCGAGATGCATGCGATGCGCGGCTGCTGGCTGGCGCTGGATGAAGAGGAGCAGGTGCGGCTCTGCTACCAGCAGCCGCTGGCCGCTTTAACCCCGGCTACCTTTAGCGCGTTAATGCTCGCCTTTATGCAGCAAGCCCGGGAGGCGCGGGCGTTACTGCCGGAGATTGTGGCTGCCTGATAAGCTCAGATCCGCGCACTACTCTTCGCGGATCTCTATCACCTCATCCAGGTAGTGATCTTCCAGCTCGCGCAGCAGACGATAGACGTGGGCCACGGCATTTAACGTTTCGCGTGGGATATAGGCACCTTCGCGGGTGGTGCGCCAGAGGGTTCGGGTGAGCCAGATAAAGCGGATCACCGGTCTCTTTTTACGCTGCGCCTCTTCAATCAACGCCCGCGCCTCTTCATCACACGCCTTAAATAGCAGACGCGGCAGCGGCGTTTCATCCGGGCGGTAGTAGAGGCCGACGGCGAAATGGGTCGGGTTAACCAGCAGTACATCCGCCTCTTCGACGTTGATCTCGCGCGCAGGAACCGGCTCTTCATTCAGGATCTCCTGCGCCACCTGGCGGCGGTGGCCTTTCATATGCGGATCGCCTTCGCTCTGCTTGAACTCGTTTTTCAGATCTTCATGGCTCATACGCTGCTGTTTCAGGAAGAAGTAGCGCTGAATACCAAAATCGAACAGGCTTATCACCAGCATGACCATCAGCACCCGGCGCGACACCTTCATAAACAGCGCCATAACGCCTTGCCAGAAACCATTGAGATCGCCAAGCGCCAGTTGAGCAAGGCCGCCGAGGTCCGGCAGGATCGCTTGCCATACCACCAGGCCTATCACCACTGCTTTAACGATGCTGGTCAGAAGCTGGGTAAACTGACGGGCGGAAAACATATTCTTCAGGTGATTAACCGGGTTAAGCGCATCCAGTTTCGGTGCCAGCGCTTCGCTGGAGAAGAGCGGGCCGAACTGCACCCAGCCGCCCACTACGCGCAGTAGCATGGCAATGGCGCAGGCGAGGCCGACTAGCACCAGCATTACGGTGACGCTGTCACTTATTACCTCTTCCAGCGCGTGATCAAACGGGTCGCGCAGGCGGGATAATGGCAGCAGCATCATCGCCTGCAACCGCTGCATACCGGAGTCGACCATCGCAAAAATGGTCTCAAGGATGCCGATAGAGATAAGCAGCTTGGGGATATCCTGGCTCTGGCTGACCTGGCCTTTTTTGCGCGACTCTTTCAGTTTTTGCGGTGTGGCGTCTTCGGTTTTTTCGCTCATGGCGCGCTCCCGGCGGAAGGGGTGAAGATCTGCGGCAGGATATGGATAAGATCGCGCAGCTCATACAGCCGCGCATTTCCCAGATGGTCCAGCAGCGGCAGATAGAGGATAAAAAAGAGCATGCCGAGCAGGCATTTCAGCGGGATCGTCAGGGCCGTTGCCTGAAGCTGAGGGCTATAGAGGCTCATGATCCCGATGGCAAAATCGAGCAGCAGCATCAGCGCCACCGGCGGCCCGGCGTAGAGCACCATATCGCTGAAGACTTTCCCCACCAGCGTCAGCCAGACGTGAAAACCGGCCTCTTGGGGAAAGGGCATCCACTGGGTGGCGGACCACAGATGGTAGCTGTCCCAGATCACCTGGGTGATGGTGGATAATCCCAGCCCGGTTACCAGCAGCAATATCAGCACCTGCTGCATTAACTTGCCGAGCGGCGTCACATCCGGCCCCAGTTGGGGGTTGATCTGCCCACCCATTAAGGCGCCGCGCTGGTTATCGAATAACGCACCGACAGACTCATAGAGCCAGAAAGGCAGCGCCAGCAGCAACCCGAGCATCGTGCCTATCAACAACTCTTTCAGCACCAGCCCTGCCAGCGTCATCATCGTCGGCTCAAGCAAATCAATCTGCTCTTTAATACCCGGCGCGATAAACAGCGCCAGCGCCACGGCAATCGCGGTGCGCAGCATCCCTTTGATGACGCTAAAGGAGAAGATTGGCGTCAGTAGCAGGCAGGGGAAGATGCGCGCCATACCAAGGGATAGCGCGAGGATCCCATTGAAGGTATCGGTAAGCGGGTAACCTATCAGCATCAGGAGCCGACCGTTGCCATCATGGCAAAGGCCGCCTGCGCCAGCTCCATCAGCTCAACGCCGACCCAGCGCCCGGTGAGCGCCAGCGTCAGGCCGACCGCCATCAGCTTGATGCAAAACGGCAGGGTTTGATCCTGCAACTGCATCGCGGCCTGCACCAGCGAAATGATCACCCCGGAGATCACCGCCACCAGCAGCGGCGGCGCGGAGAGAATAACCACCAGCAGTAACCCCTGGCGAAACAGCGTCAGAATATCCATGCGGGCCTCATAAATAGCTGTAGAACAGACCGTCGAGCAGCCGCGTCCAGCCGCTGATGAGCACAAACAGCAGGATTTTCAGCGGCAGCGACACGGTCATTGGCGAGACCATCTGCATCCCGAGCGCCAGCAGGATATTGGAGACGATCAGGTCCACGACAATAAAAGGAATAAAGATCAGAAAGCCGATTTTGAAGCCGTTTTGCAGCTCCGACAGCACGAATGCCGGGATGATAAGCAGCATATTCTCCGGGGTGACCGACTCGGCCATGCGCTTTGGCCACATACGCTGGGCATTTTCCTGCAGATGGATAACGATGTCCGGGTCGGTATTTTTGCGCATAAACGTTTTCAGCGGTTCGATCCCGTTAGCGGTGGTGTATTCCAGCCGCTCCATACTGCTGAAATCGACCGGGATCGCTTTCAGCCGGTCGGTCATATCGCTAAACACCGGCGCCATAATAAAGAGCGTCGCCGCCAGCGCGATGCCGTTAAGCGCCATGGTTGGCGGTACCTGCTGCACGCCCATCGCGTTGCGCGTCAATTGCAGCACCATGGTGATTTTCAAAAAGCTGGTGCAGATAATGAGCATCATCGGCAGCAGCGCCAGCGCACCGAGAAACAGCGCCAGCATAATTGGGTTTAGCGGCCCCATCTCCATCGGAATCACCTGTTCACATCCACGACGTTCGCCACGCCCGGCAGCATATGGGTAATTTGCAGCCCCAGACGCCCTTCGACATCGACCAGCTCGCCTTTCGCCAGCGGAAACTCGCCGTGGCAGAGCAGTGCTTCACCCGGCACCACGTTATCGACGGTGACCGTCGAGCCGACATCGAGGCGATTTAACTCACCGAGCGTCAGCCTGAGATGGCCGCAGCGCACGGTTAACGCCAGCGGCAACGCATCAAAAGGCGAAGCCGCAGGCGTCGTGGTTTCAGTCAGGTTTTCATCCGGGTGTGGGGTGTCGGCAGGCAGATTATCTTCGGGGGTCACATTCACGTAAGTATTCTCCAGACGGGTAATAAGAAAACGGGCAGGATGCCCCTCCTCGAACAGCAATTCGCCCTCAAGGTGTAATTGCGCAAGGCGAAGCTCGCCGCGACCGGTCGGGGAAAAATACGAGGTAGCAGGGAAAACCACATCATCGGGGCGAAGTGTGCGTAACTGCGCGGGGGCAAACGACACCACGCCCAGATCTATCGGCAGCGATAACGGCAGGTCGCTGCAAAGCGGCGCAGGCAGCGAAAGCCAGCCAGGCTGGTTTAACAACGCCGCAAGGGTGGCAGGCGCAAGGTATAACTCACTTTGCGCCTGCGACTCGCCGAGCGTGACGCGTATCGCAAGCCAGATACCGTCATGGGGCGCGCAGGAGGCCTCTTGCGGCGTGAGATCGCCAAACAGCGCGCGCAGCGCCGGGCTGAGGTGCTGGTTAAAGAGCGGCCAGTACCACTCAGCGCACGCGCCAGGCTCCGGCAGCAGCGGGCAGGCGGAAAAGAGGCTCAGCAGCGCTTCGCTACCTGCCAGAGATAACAGCCCGGCCTTGCAGGAGAAGTGCTGCGTCGGTGGTCGATCGCCGGGGGGAGTAAGCCGGAGCTGAAGCTCACCCGCTTCCCCCTCAAGGGTAAAGGGATAGCCAACACCGTGGCCGATACGCCGGCGCAGGCTGGCCTCCTCGCGCGGCAGAGTGCGCAGGGTTAAGGGTTTCATTCCCGCCCTCCGCGCTGCTCAAAGCGCAGGCGCACGGCACAGGCCATGCGGCGGCGCAGCGACTCCCGGCAGCGCTCCTGATGGGCGGCCATCATATTCATCGCCGCTGGCGCAAAACGCAGGCTGATATCCCAGCCCGCGGCAAAAGGGCTCAGGCGGGCATCCACTTCGCCTAACAGGGGCAGCAGCAGCGTCATCGAGACCGGCCCGGCAGGCTGCTTCTCCACCATGGCGCACAGCGGAGGCTCCAGCTGTTGCCAGGCTCTGGCCGGCGAGGCGGGAGGCTCATGCTCATGGCCCAACTGTGGCCCAAAAGAGGCGCTGCCTTCCCACGGTGTGATAAGCGGTTGCGGCACGTCGCTGGTGGGAAACAACAGCGCGTCAAACAGCGAACTCTCTTCGCGAAACGGCTCGGCGCGGGATTTACGCTCGGGGTTAGCGGCGTCTGACGATGCGGTTTGCGGCGAACGGCGCTGCACCTCCGGTCGGGCAGGTGGCGCGGGGTTATTTTGCTGGGTGTGGGGTAAAGCTGTCATCGTAATGCCTCGCTATGCTCCATCAGGTATTCCAGTTTTTCCACATCACGCAGGCGCGCCTGGGTTTGCTGCTGCGCGTGCTGCACCTGCTGCTGTTGCGTGACATGCTGTGTGCGGCACTGTTGCAACTGATTACGCTGCCCGCTCACTGCGTCGCTGGCCTGGCGCTCCTCCGTCAATCCTTCGACCAGACGCTCCTGTTTTTGCAGCCCCGACTGGTGGTGTTCGGCAAAGCTCTCGCGCAGCTGTTGATAGTGCTGTTGTGCGGCTGCGAGCTGTTGTTCCGCTTCGGCTGACTGACGCTGCGATTCGCGCAAAGCCTGCTCCGCTTGCCGTTGCAGGCGTTCACTGCGGCGTAAGCGCTGGCGGCGAATCGGCAGCAGCAGCGAGAAGGCCTGCTGCAATTCAGCGTTGCCATCGTCAGTCACAATGTCGTTATCAGGCAGCGGATGACGGCGCATGCTGGCTCACCTCCGATAAGTGGTGCAGGGTGTTGTCATACTCTGTGGGGGCGTGCATTGCCTGTTGCAGATAGCCGTTAATCGCCTCCTGAGCCGCTACCGCCGCATCGGTCATCGCATCGTGGCCCGGCTGGTACTCCCCAAGGCGAATTAACATCTCAACCTGCTGCCAGGCGGACATCATGCGCCGCAGCTGCGTGGCGTCGCGGATATGCTCGCGCGTGGCGACGTTACTCATGGTGCGGCTGAGGCTTGCCAGCACATCGATAGCCGGATAATGCCCGCGCTCCGCCAGGCGGCGGGTCAGCACAATGTGGCCATCAATCAGGGATCGCACTTCATCGGCGACCGGGTCGTTCATGGAGTCGGCTTCAATCAACACCGAGTAGAGGGCGGTGATGGCCCCGCGCGAGGTTTGCCCGGCGCGCTCCAGCAGGGTCGGTAACAGGGTGTAAACCGAAGGGGGGAGACCGCCGCGCCCCGGTGGCTCGCCAAGGGCAAGGCCGATTTCACGCTGGGCGCGGGCAAAGCGCGTCAGGGAGTCGAGGATCAACAGCACGCTTTTGCCCTTATCGCGCCAGGCTTCGGCAATGGCGGTGGCGGTAAATGCGGCTCTGGCGCGCTCCATACTGCTGCGATCGGAGGTGGCGCAAATAAGAACGGTACGGCTGCGCAGCGCCTCGTCCAGTTCGTGGTCGAGAAACTCCCGCAATTCGCGCCCGCGCTCGCCAATCAACCCAAAGACGATGACATCGCAGGGGGTGTTCCGGGCGATCTCCGCCAGCAGGGTGGTTTTCCCGCAGCCCGCACCGGCAAAGATCCCGACCCGCTGGCCGACGCCGAGGGTCAGCGGGCCGTCAATCGCGCGAATACCGGTTGGCAGCGGCGTATCGATGCGCGGACGATCGGTGGGTGCCGGGGCATCGCCCAGCACGCCAACCGCATTCTCCACCGTACCGGGCAGGGCGAAGGCGCCGGGCTGGCCTGCATCGAGCGGGCGGCCAAAGCCATCCAGCACACAGCCGAGCAGGGCGTCAGAGACCACAATAGAGTGCGGCAGGCGCAGCGGCACCACGCGCGCGCCCCGGGCGATGCCGTCGAGCTGACCGAGGGCGGAGAGCAGCGTGTGCTGCGGGTTGAAGCCAACGACTTCAGCCAGCACGCTCTGCCCGTCATCCCGGGCGATCTGGCAGAGATCGCCAATCCGCGCCTGGGGCAGGCTGCTTTCAAGCAATATGCCGTTAATCCCGGTGATGCGGCCAAAACTTTCGACCGGCGAAAAGCTTGCCAGCCGCCGCCGCTGCTGTTGATACCACTCCTCCAGCGCCACCGTCATTACCAGTTCACCTTGATGTTGTCGCGACCGTTAAACTCAATCTGATCGCTGGTGATCGATACCAGCCGCAGGTGGTCCACTTCATCGCCGACAAACAGGCGCTGCCCGTCGTCGGTGACGATATTGGCGCGGCTACCGGTGGTGATTTGCACAATCCGGAAGGGCAGGCTGACCTTCAGCAGTTTGACCTGGTTATCCAGCGGGGTAGCGCTGGTGTAGGTGGCGTTAAAGCGCTCCAGCATTCGGTTAAAAACCTGCATCTGCGACTTACTGAGGCGGCCCGTCAGACGCAGCCGCTGGTTATGCATATCCAGCTTCACCACCTTTGCCAGATCGCGCTCGCGCAACATTTTCTGTAACGGTGCCTGTAACTCTGCGGGCGTGCTCTGTGGTGTCGGGGAGGCAACCTGGGTCTGGGCAACGGTGGGCTGTAAAACCCAACTGGTCACCGTCAGGGTGAGCAGCAACATCAGGCTCCATGCCAGCGTGCGGATGCCGCGGGTGAAGAACCCTTTACTGGCGGCGACGGGGGGCGCGGCCTGTGGCGGTGCTTCGGTGGATCCTTCGGGCGCAGGCGGTGTGGCAGGGGGCAGGCAGGCGGCCCACGGCGTGTCGATCCGCGCCACGCACAGCCAGACGTCGGCGACCTGGAAAGGCGCTTCAATATTGACAGTAAAAGCGTCGCCGCTCTCAGGCTGTGCCAGCCACTGGCTCTCTTCCCGGCGCAGCTCGCAGGCGCGGGCAGCAACGCGCGCATCGCTAAGCATCAGATCGGCCTCGTCGGCCTGGCCAATCAGCCATTTATCGCCGAAGAGGGGTAACGCGGCGCCCAAATGCAGGCCAGACAGCACGCGCAGTTCGAACATGATCAACTCTCCCACGTGGTAAGCGAGTAAGCGGCCGGATCAAGCTCTATACGCCCCAGCACATTTACTGCGAGATTAGGTTGTAGCTCTGCAAACGAGAGCACCGGCACATAGTGAAACTCTTCCTGGATAAGCCCGCGCATCGGGCTGCGCAGATCCTGGGCCACCAGCAGCACGGCGCTTTCCGGCGTGTCGACCGGGAAGGCGTTAGCGACGACCGAGAGAATGGCGGTGATCTGCTCATGGGTGAGGGCAAAGAAGAGGTCGTTTTGCGTCTGGCGCAGCGAGTCGCGCAACTGCTCTTCCAGCTCCGGTGTCAGCAGCCAGACATGTAGACCGTCCGGGCGGGCATACTGATAACAGAGATGATTTTTTAGTGAGATGCGCACCTGGTCAGTCAGCAGACAGATGTCGCGCTCATGCTGCCCATGCTCAATCAGCGCTTCGGCAATGGCCCGCACCGAACGCAGCGGAATACGCTCGGAAACCAGTTTTTGCAGGACGCTGGAGAAGCGAGAAATGGGCATCACGCGCTGTAACTCCTGCGATAGCTCCGGCTGCTCCGCTTCCAGCCAGCTCACCAGCGCGCGGGTCTCCTGTAGCCCGATAAAGTGCGGGCTGCTGGCGTGGATCGCGTTCTCCATGCGCTTTACCAGCATTTCCCGCGCCGTCCAGCGCTCGACCTCTTCGTTTTGCAGCAGCGGATGATCTGCCGCCAGCCAGATAAGATCGCCCTCCTGACGCCGCTCATCGCCCTCAACCACGCTCTCCCTGTCGGCTGATGGGATCTCATCCAGCCAGCGGCGTTTCACGGCCCGGTGGGTCACGTTAAATGTGCCGATCACTTTCGGGATCTCATACACCGAGAAGCGAAACTCATCCTCCGTCTGCTGGTCGAGAAATTCGATATCGAAGGCGGGCAGGGTAAAGCCGAAGTGGTAAACGATGCGGTTACGCAGGCGGCGAATATCCTGCACCAGCTCCAGCATCTCCGGATGGCCGCGCCATGATGAGGGGAAATTGATCAGGTAAGGGCGCGTAGGGTTGAACTGGCGCAAATCCTCCTTGCCGTTCAGCTCCGGCGGGATGACCTCATTCTCCATTTGTGGCTGCGCCAGGCGCAGGGTCTTCCGGACGCGCCAGATCTGAAAGCTGCCGCTAATCATCGTCAGCGCCGCCAGCAGCAGAAAAATCGCCGTTGGCATACCGGGCAGCAGGGCAAAACCCACCATCCCCATTGAGGAGAGCAGCCAGGCTTTCGGCTGGCTGGTTAACTGCTCGGCAATCTCGCGGCCAATATTGTTATCGACCGTCTGTTCATTGTCTGATGAGACGCGGGTGATCAGCATCCCGGCGGTGAGCGAGATCAGCAGCGCCGGGATCTGCGCAATCAGCCCGTCACCGATGGTCAAAATCGAGTAGATATGCATCGCTTCACCGGCAGGCATACCCAGTTGCAGCACGCCAATACTGATGCCGCCAATCAGGTTGATCACCACAATCACCAGCCCGGCGATGGCGTCGCCTTTGACAAACTTCATTGCGCCATCCATCGCCCCGAACAACTGGCTCTCTTTTGCCAGCTCATTACGGCGATTTTTGGCCTGCACCACATCAATCAAACCGGCGCGCAGATCGCTGTCGATGGACATCTGCTTACCGGGCATCGCATCAAGGGTAAAGCGCGCCGCCACTTCGGCTACCCTTTCGGAACCTTTGGTAATCACCAGGAAGTTCACCACGGTGAGGATCAGGAACATCACCATCCCGACCGCAAGGTTGCCGCCCACCACGAAGTTACCGAAAGCCGCCACCACATGGCCCGCGTCCTGCTGAATCAAGATCTGCCGGGTGGTGGAGATGGAGAGCGCCAGGCGAAACATAGTGGTCAGCAGCAGCACGGCGGGAAAGGTGGAGAACGCCAGCGGCTTCGGCAGATACATCGCCAGCACCACCAGCAGAGAGGAGAGGCAGATATTTAATGCAATCAGCGCATCAATTAATGGCAGCGGTAAGGGAATGATCAGCATAAACACCAGCGCCATAGCAAAAGCGGCCCCAACCACTTCGGAGCGTTGCATGGCGCTGATGGCGATTCGATTTAAGATCTGAAACAGGGTATTCATCTTGGGTGCCTCACGACGCGGCGTTCCGGTTGCGGCGCTGCTGTTGCTGTTCAGTTTTAGTGACGTCCGTAATCATGCCGCGCAGCAATTTCAACGCGTTGTTACGGTTCTCCTGGGCGGGCCACAGCGAGGCAGGCACGCCGTGCAGCAGCGGGAAAAGCGAACTAAAAAAGAGCGGCAGATGCTGCTTGCTCTGGCCGACAATCTCCTCCGCCAGACCGGTGAAATCACTGTGGTAGGCGCCGTTGTGGCTGATTTGTAGCATCCGGCGCGCCAGCGTCAGGCTGTTCATGGCAACCGCGGGCAGTTTGCTGCGCATGCGCTGCAAAAAGGTAGTGCTGTCGCTCAGGGTCTGGCTTATCCCGGCGGCATCGCGCAGCCCGCGGTGAATTCGGCCGAGGGTGATCACGCTAATCGAGGGAGCAAGGGCGGCGATATCATCCGCCAGCGCGCGCTGCAGGGTACGCAGCGTCGGTAACAGATGGCGTGAGCCGATAAGCTCCAGCAGCATATCCAGCATCATGGGGGCGGACTGCTGGTGGACGATGCCGTCGTAATAGAGGTTGCGCAGGGACTGTTTACGCTGCGGGTCGCTGGTATACCCGGCGATGGCTGACGCCGTATTGTTGCCTGCGCGGATGGTCTGGCCGTGGGTCTGCTCAAGCTTTTCCAGCTGCGCTGCGGCCCGAGTGCCCAGTTCTCCGTCGCCTTCCTCCGCTGCCTGCTCGCCGAGCATCCGCAGCAGCAGGGCGGTGCGCGCCGGATCGCCGCCGGTCTTCTCCAGCAGCGTGTCGCTCTCCGGCGGCGGGTTCTGGCGCAGGGCGTTACGCAGCCACTCCATCTGCTCGAGGGCTTGTTGTTCATCGCCGCCATCGAGCAGGGAAAAGAGTTCGTTCAGCTCGCCAACTTTGCTGAGCGCATGCTTGCCACGCAGCTGGTTACGTAACGCATTACGGCGCTCCTGCGCCTTTTGCTTACGCTCCATCTTTTCACTGAACGCCGCGCCAATCTCTTCCATCGCGTCATTTAATGACTCTGCCCGCACGCGGACATTGTCCGGCACGTTGGTTTTGCCTGCCGCTTGTGGCGTGTTTTTATGCAGGGCTTTTAGCGAGTGCGCCAGCGCCGGTATCGCATGTTGTATCTTGAGCATCGCCAGCCATCCTCAGTGGTCATTACCCTCTTTCTGTGTCAAAGCGCGCCTGTCGGTTCCCTGAAAAGCAGGAAAAAAAAATGTGAATAATTTCATTGGGTAACCAATGCAATTTTTTGCATAACGCAGCGGTCTGGGGAGGTAAAAACTGGCTCGGAAAACTCTGTATTAGAAATTAATTTCTTTTATAAACAGTCGGTTATTTCTTGAATGGCGGGTGGCATATCTCTTGCTAAGTAGCAGCGCACTCATTTGCTACCTATCAGAGAGACAAGAAAATGATCAATTCAACGCTCGTGTCCACTGTCGTAGAGTCACCGTTCGCGATGAACGTGAACTGGGATGAGATCTTCGTTACGCATAATAAGAAGCTCTTAAACTTCATTCGTAAACGTATCGCCAGCCAGGAGGATGCTGATGACATCTTGCAAATGACCTGTCTGGAAGTGTTGTGTAACCGGCATAAGTTCCGTGGCGCGTCCCGGCCGGAGACCTGGGTGTTTGGTATTGCCGTTAATTTGATCCGTAACTACTACAAATCGAAACAGAGCCACTATCTGTTCGACAGGCTGGATGATGAGATTACCGCCGATCTGCTGCTGGATGACGATCCCAGCGATTTAACAGAAAACAGGCAGCTCCTTAGCCATACGCTGGCATCCATCGAAATATTATCGAAAGACGTTAAGGTTATGCTCTCAATCCTGGTGGAGGAGGAGGGTAGCTATCAGGATATTGCGCAGCAGTTAGCTATCCCGGTCGGGACCGTGCGCTCGCGGCTTTCACGGGCGCGAGAGACGCTAAAAGGGAGAATTTACGCCTGAATCCTGGTTTGCTGAAAACGACAAATTAGCTGCTAAGATTATTAGCTCATTAATATTTAGCGGGTTATGACTGTCATGCCGTCGGGACGCTATTCTCTGCGGCATGATATATCCGTGGAGGGAATGATGCTTTTACAGGGTGTAACCGGGCAGGTTGATAATCATGAGGTTAATATCAGCGGCTTATCCAACATTGCCTTAGACAAAATCCATGATGCGATTTATTTGATAGACAGCCAGCTGCGTATCAAATATGTCAACGAAAAAGCCTGCCAGTTGACGGGATATTCCCGCGAGGCATTTTCGCAACTCAGCTTTGATATTATTGATAAAGAACTGCGTGACAGTGATGTGTTTGCCCTGTGGTGGAAACTCAGTACCCGTCCTGAAGGGATAACATTTACGTCGCAGCATACCGGGCGGAATAATGTTTTTCCCGTCGAGGCGAGCTGTAGCGGATATAACCAGGAGGGTGAGCTACATATATTATGTATTGTTCGCGATATGCATGAAATTCGCCGGCAGAAAGAGCAGCAGCTACTGCGGGAAAAACAGCTGCACCGGGTGGTGGAAAATTCTCCCGACCTCATTTTACGGTTTGATTTGCAGACCCGCTGTGTTTACGCCAACCTGGCGGTGCGTAACTGGTTTAACCTGAGCGAAAACGATATCAGCCGCGTGCCGCTGACCGAAAGCGTGCCGCGCGGGGGCGTCGGGCTGAGCCTGTTTAAGCTGGTTTCGCGCACCATGGTGGATGAAAACAGTGCCGAAGATGAGCTGGTGGTAAAGCGCAACGGGGAGAAACGTACCCTGCATGTGCGCTGCGTCCCGGAATATGATCTGCGCGGCGAGATAATGAGCGTGCTGGCGGTGGGGCGAGATATTACCGCTATCCGTAAGACCGAAGAGGAGCTGCGGCAGCTAACGCATAATCTGGAGCGGGCGCGGGAAGCGGAAAAAAAACAGTTGGCGCGTGATATTCATGACGAGCTGGGCCAGCATTTAACCGCGTTGCGTACCGGGTTGTCGCTGCTGGCGATGCGTAAAGATCAGTCTGCCGACGAACAGCAGGCGGAGATCGGGCAGTTGATGGGGCGTCTGGACAGCACTATTCAGGTGGTTCGGGATGTCTCAACCCGTTTGCGGCCCAACGTGCTCAATCTCGGGTTGATTCCGGCACTGGAGTGGTTGCGCGATCAGTTTATAAAAAACAACGGTATCCGCTGCATTTTGCTAGCGCCCGACGAGCATACCGTGGTGCTGGATGATGCGACGCTGACGGCGGCATTTCGCGTGGTTCAGGAGTCCCTTACCAATGTCGCCCGCCATGCCAGCGCCAGCAATGTCTATATCTTTGTCAAACTCCAGCCGGATGCGCTGCTTATCGAAGTTGTCGATAACGGCAAAGGCTTTCATCTGCAACGTGTGAAGAGAGGAACCTGCGGGCTGCACGGGATCGAGGAGCGCGGACGCATGCTAAACGGCGAGGCGACCATCAATAGCACACCCGGTAAAGGAACACGGGTTAAACTGAAGTTCCCTCTCTCTGTGAGCGTTAAATCAGCACCATCCTGTTCGAAAACCAGGAGGATAGATCGATGAGTGAACGCATACGTCTGATGATTGCCGACGATCATGCCATCATGCGCGAGGGCCTGAAGCAAATTTTTGCACTCGATGACACTATCGAAGTGGTATGTGAAGCGCCGGATAGCGGCCAGGTACTGGAGCGCTTGCGCCAGCACGACGTCGATCTGCTGCTGCTGGATATTTCGATGCCGGGCATGAGCGGGGAAGATCTGATCACCCGCCTGATACCGCTCTATCCCCAATTGCGTATTCTGGTATTGAGTATGTTTAACGAACCGCAAATTGCCCGGCGGGTGTTAAATAATGGCGCGCTGGGCTATATCACCAAAGATAAGTCGCCAGAGATTTTACTCAAAGCGATCCGCACCGTGGCGCAGGGATCACGCTATATCGATCACGATCTGGCGCAGGAAATTATCTTTTCCGACTACCAGAGTAATAATCGTGCGCCGCATGAGAGCCTGACGATGCGCGAACGGCAAATAATGATTATGCTGGCCCACGGCGAGTCGATTAATGCGATAGCCGATGCGCTCTCCATCAGTAATAAAACCGTCAGCACCTATAAATCACGCATGATGAAGCGGATGAAATTCACCAATAACGCCCATATCGTCAAATATTCCCTGCGGCATAACCTGGTGCAATAAGATCTTTCGCCAACGCCTGACGGGGGGCAATTATATTGCTACATGCCCGACCTCATTTTTAGCGGTGCAGTAGTGAGATTGAAGATAGGGTATGAAAACAAAAATCCACGCAGTTGCGTGGATTTTATCGTTTTGTGATGCGTATGAGCTTCAGCAAAACCTCATAAGACAACATAATCGTCAAGCGTTATCGTTTTTTAAATTTTCCTTTTTGTCCCGAGATAATTTCTCAAGCGTTAATAATTCCTGGCTTTTGACTTTGCGGCAAAGAGAAACTGCGTCCTGAAGCTTCCCTCGAACTTTGTCATCAAACTCGGTATCAAGCACCTGATATCGGAGGCTGTTTTTGTATGACGCGATGACGTTAACTGGGCAGATGAGCTGTATATCACCAAGAGCATAAATTTTCACTGCCTTCAGCAAATAGTATTTGTCATCAGAGGATCTTTCCTCTTGCCATGTAGGGTCTCTGAAATACTCTGCGGGATAAGAAGCTGTGGGTACACCATATACATGGGGGCGCAGATCCATGATGCCTGATGTATTAAGAAACATTGTCAATATGATAGCAGGTACCATATGAACTAATGTACAGATTACAAACATTATCGCGGCCATAACCCCACTCACCACGCCCATCTGACGTAACAAACTTGTGCGGGTTCTTAGCCTGAGGTAAACAGTACCAGGAATCAGTGAAAAGATAATCAGAAATATGGATAAGACGATAACAGTCACCGCCTGTCTGACCTGGCCTGTACCTTCCGGAAATTCGAGAGTTCTGAGAAAGAGCTCCAGAGGGAAAACATACAGGCATGCAGTCACCGCACACAGGGCAGGTTGCAGGATATGCGCGAAAATGACTGTGCCTGCTTTTTTCCTGTTACGCTCGCCGGCAATTTTCCTGCGAGTCATCCCGAGATTGAACCATAAAGAAAGTAAAATGCTGATCAGCCAGATAATACCCATCTGAACGTAATTGTTCTGTGTGACATCCTTTCCTGTGTAAAGCGAAAGAAAAATATAGCCGTAAAATATCAGCACGGAAAATAACGAAGTGAGCAGTATAATTCTGATATTGTTCTCGGTTTGTTCTTCCGCCAGACTACTGTCGACCTGATTATATGAAAAAAAAAGCCCAGTCAGCATCGAAGGCAGAAAGAACACCACACAAAAGAGGATTAAACTGATACAGGCAAAGACCATCAGATAACTGAATAATGAAGAAAAAGAGAGGCTCTCAAAAAAAAGGCCTGGCTGCCCTATCCGCGCTAAATGCGCCCATATGAAAAGTGCCGCAATAAACGTTGAGACTAACGCCGGGGTAAGGAATGATAAAAGCCAGATCCGCAGTTTTCGCAGTGTCTTTTTATAGTCTTCATTGTCCATGTTTTTACTCCTGATTATTTTTTTGAACTCACCTGACGTCCGGTTTCCTGAAGTCAGAGCGAACAGCCACACCTAGTTCTACCAGATGTAGCGAGCAGGTCTTTCTCTGCTGTCAGACCCGCATATATCTGCATGTGTTACAGAAACAATGTTATTCCATAACGGACGCTGACGACCAGACCGTTCGGCGCGGGCAGTTCAGCATAAGGGGCAAAACGGAGCTCGAACTCAGCGTACCATAGTGGTAGGTGCCGCAGAACCTGTGTTTCCGTGGCAGTATCTCGACCGCGAAAGCGGGCTGCACTACAACCTGTTCCGCTACTACGACCCGGTGACCGGGCGTTATACGCAGGTGGATCCGATTGGGTTAGCGGGCGGGCTGAATATCTACAGCTATGTGGGTGATCCGCTGGTGTGGGTGGATCCGTTGGGGTTAAGTTGCTGGAAACCAAAAAAGGTAGAAGGAAGAAAAGTTTACCAGAGGGATAATTTATTTGATCCTAATTACGTTGATGCTGATGGTTTGACTAATATTCAGAGGATGCATGCTGGAAACGCGCCTATAGGCCATGATGGTTTAGAATTGAACTTACACCATCTCGCCCAAGACGAACTCGGGGCTATGGTTGAAATATTAAGCAGTCATCGCAGCAAGAATGACACCGTGTTGCATATGTATTCTAACCAGTGAGATAAAACTTGGGTTGGTCCTGGTGGTATCCTTCGAACCTATAGTAGTGCACCGCCTTCTATGAATAGACGGCCATTTAATCGCTGGAAGAAAAAATATTGGAAAGCTGAGTGCTGGACTTTTAGGGGGCTAAATGATTGATTTTTATAAAGAACTTGATGATTTAATTAGTGCAAGTGGTGAGGAGGCGCAAGGAAGTGGTCCCGCCCCTGAGGATGTAATTGAGCTTTATGAGAAAGAGCTTAAGGTTAAATTCCCTCCCACATATAAGTTTTTTTTAGAGAAATATGGGACGCTTTCATTTAATGGAGAGTCATTTTATGGCATCTCAAAGTTAGGCTTGGCCGCACAATCTGCACCTGATGTCAGGTATACAACACTTAAGGCCAGAGAACTTGGCGATATTGATAACAATATGATTTTGATAAAATCCTCTGGTTATGGCCCACTATTTTCTATTGACGTATCTGTTCAAAGTGGTGGCGAGGCAGCAGTAGTGGAAACAGACTTATCATTCAAGAGAGATGGCAGTAAAAAAATCGTGGCTAAGACTTTTGCAGATTTTTTGGTTTGTGAAACTAAAAAGTCTTTGGAAGATTTATAATATCTTTGAAGAGCTTACATGCGCGCCGTGTTAACCATGCTTTAAGGTATGGTATCCAGAGCAGGATTCAGTATGACGCTCTCGGTGGCATGAGTGTCCCAGGAATTCCAGGCATAATAAATCAGATGAAATTATGAATATAAACCAGGCATCGATCGAAAAGTTATTAAGAATCAATTGGCTTTCAAACGCAGGAAAATATAGCTCTATTCCTGACACTATACGCGTTAAAAATATAAATGCTTTTCAAATTAATCTGGAAAGTGAAGAGTGGGAAAATGTTACTTTAGAAGCCCGAAATAATATCACAGGTTGGTTGGCGAAAAAACATGTCAATGCTTTTCTTGAATGGAACAAGCTCGCAGATGCTGCTGCTATTATCATTGAAAGTAAAATAGTTCCACAAATCCCTCTTATAGGAGGGAATCAAAAGGCTTTGCTTAGTAATATAAAGTGGGATTTATTAAATTATCTATTAGAGGATGCTTATAGTCCCCTTTTAAATAAGTCACTTTTTTTTATGAATCTTATTTCTATTTATGAGCAAGGTCATATGCCCTGTGGCTGGGCCGGTCAGTGGCCCCAGGGCGAGCTAATAATTTACTAGCCCTACTGGCGGAATGCGCCGCGAACTGCTTTTCGAGCGCCGCTACCGCTGGGACCGCACCGATCAGAGAGTCCAGCAGATACACACCGACGCGACGCCCGCCATGCCGGGCGAGAAGTACAGCCAGTACCTGTGGTCTACGACGCGGCGGGGCAGGTGACAAAGGCCGTCGAACCGCAGAAAAAAGAGCGCTTCTTCTGGGACCCGGCAGGCAACCGCACCGAAGAACACCGTAACCCGGTGTGGCACAACCTGCTGCTGCGCCTGGGCGGGCTGAAACTCGATCGGGATTAATACCTACAGCTATGTGGGTGGATCCGTTGGGGTTAGTTGCATGTTATAAGCCACCGCATGAGAATGTTTTTTACAGGACCATGTCAAAAGAAGATTTTGCTGTTTTACAAAAAACAGGACGTATGCCTGCTACAACCGAAACAACAATATCTCCAACCCGTGAATTTTCAGAAGACTATGACGGGATATTGGTACAATTCAATCTAAAACCAGGTACGCGAGCACAGTTAGAAGGTATTGGCATTAGAGATAATTCTGATCTGTCTGCTGTAACACATCCTGATATACCAAGCCCAGTAAAATCAAAAGGTTGGGGGTTGAAAATGCTTGATTTAAAGGCGATGATGACCAGATAAATATTCGTCCTCGAAGGGAAGGGGGCGCTGCTTTAAAAATCTTTAACGATGGTATCGATTCTTTTAATGTGTTGAGGCAATAATGAATTCAGAGCAAAAGAACTTAGTGCTTTCCGTGGTTAATAATAAGCCGCTTAGATCTGGAAAAATAACAGATGAAGAATTTCTAAAACTTTTCCCATGTACTCACGGAAATGTTGAGTGTTTTATAGATGACATTTTAAAAAATGCGCACTCTTCTACAGACCTGAAAGAAGTTGAATACGCTTTATATATTGGCTTTCATTTTGGATTTACAAGCAAGCATGAAGATATCTTGATACATCTTTTGGGTGATGATTTTCATTATAAACATGATGATGTTGTGCGGGCTTTAGTTGAAATAAAGGCTAAAAGCGATGATGCAGTAAATGCCCTATATAACTGTGCTTTATCTGAATATGATTATTTGGCTGATGACAGAGAGGACGATAATTACATGTTGACATGGAACTGTATATACGCTTTAGCGAAAATAGGTTCTAAATACGCTGTTGAGAAATTAAAAGCATTGTCAAGAAATCCCATTCCTGAAATAAATAGTAAAGCAGTACAGGTTGGAAAGTCTTACGGTGTTTTAGATTAGAAAATAAATTTTTATTTAAGCCGGTTTCCGGCTTGAATTTTATAAGGCCGTTCTTGAGGGAGAAGCGAAATTGCTAAATGTATGTCCCCAGTATCTATGCATCCTTTTATCTTTTTGACAAGGCTGGTTACATCTGAAATGTTGGCAATCCATTTTTTGCAATATTCGGGTGTCGCGCAGCATCAGCTTTGAAAATGAGGCAGCGCGAGGTGAAGGCGGGCTTAACAACGTCCGCTCCTGGCACAAAGTGGCTCTTGAGGAATGAGTTCTATCTTGTGGTTCACTAAGTGCATTAAGTTCTAATTGGATCCTGCTACCCATTTGTCCAACATATCCTCCCATTCCCGAATCATCACTTTACGCTCATCAAGATAGGTTGCATGGTTGTATGTGCGACGAACATTATTGGTATCAGCGTGCGCAAGTTTGGCCTCAATAGCATCAGTTCGATAGCCCCTATCGTCTAAACGGGTACTTTCTGTGGTTCGGCTTGCATGAGGGCTATAAGAACCACTCCAGCCCAGGCTTTTCACTAGCTGACGAAGAGAGTGCGATGTCATTGGACCTGGTGGATTTTCCCTTCCCGGAAAAAGGTGCTGCCATGCCTGGTTAATCCTTGTAATGTTTTGAGCATGTTGAGGGCCTGGGATGGGAATAATATTTTCCCTAACAGCTTTCATGCGCGTTGCTGGGATGGTCCACAGTCCGTTATCAAGATGATGATCTCTCTGATAGGGAGCATACCGATAAAAATAAAAATCCACGCAGTTGCGTGGATTTTATCGTTTTGGTGATGCGTATGAGATTCAGCAAAACCCCATAAGACCACACATCATATTTAGACGTTAAACAGGAAGTTCATCACATCGCCATCTTTAACGATGTACTCTTTCCCTTCTGAACGCATCTTGCCGGCTTCTTTCGCGCCTTGTTCGCCTTTATAAGCGATGAAATCTTCATAGGCGATGGTCTGGGCGCGGATAAAGCCTTTCTCGAAGTCGGTGTGGATTTTACCGGCCGCCTGCGGAGCGGTTGCGCCGACAGGAATGGTCCATGCGCGTACCTCTTTCACGCCAGCGGTGAAGTAGGTTTGCAGGTTCAGCAGCTCATACCCGGCGCGGATGACGCGGTTCAGGCCCGGCTCTTCCAGACCCAGCTCAGCCATAAACTCATCGCGGTCAGCATCGTCCAGCTCGGCGATGTCAGACTCAACGGCGGCGCAAACGGCAACCACCACGGAACCCTCTTTCGCGGCGATATCGCGCACGGTGTCGAGGTACGGGTTGTTCTCGAAGCCATCTTCATTGACGTTAGCAATGTACATGGTCGGTTTCAGGGTCAGGAAGCTCAGGTAGCGAATAGCCGCTTTCTCTTCAGCAGAGAGATCCAGCGAGCGCAGCATACCGGCGTTTTCCAGCTGCGGCAGGCATTTTTCCAGTGCAGACAGCTCAGCTTTTGCATCTTTGTCGCCGCCTTTGGCTTTCTTCTGCACGCGGTGGATTGCGCGTTCGCAGGTATCCAGATCCGCCAGCGCCAGCTCGGTATTGATAACGTCAATATCGTCAGCCGGATCGACCTTGTTATTGACGTGAATGATGTTGTCATTCTCAAAGCAGCGCACAACGTGGCCGATGGCTTCGGTTTCACGGATGTTGGTCAGGAACTGGTTGCCGAGGCCTTCACCTTTGGAGGCGCCTTTTACCAGACCGGCGATATCAACGAACTCCATGGTGGTCGGCAGAACGCGCTGCGGTTTAACAATTTCCGCCAGCTTATCGAGACGCGGATCGGGCATCGGTACGACACCGGTGTTCGGCTCAATGGTACAGAACGGGAAGTTCGCCGCTTCGATACCCGCTTTGGTGAGCGCGTTGAACAGGGTGGATTTACCTACGTTAGGCAGACCAACGATACCGCATTTGAATCCCATGATGTAATTACCTTAATCTCTTGATAATCAACCCGTTATTAAAAACGGATTGTCGAAAAGTGAAAAACTGCGCCTAGTATACACATAACCAATGTTATGCGCGGCAAAAAAGGCGCTGGGCGCGCTTACTGCGCTTTAAAAGCGTGCAGGCGATTGGTGGCTTTGGTCAGCCCCTCTTTCAGCCACACTTCGGTACAACGCGCCGCTTCGTCTACCGCATCGTCGATTAGCGTCTGTTCTGACACCGGCGGTTTACCCAGCACAAAACCGACAACTTTGTTTTTATCGCCCGGATGGCCAATTCCGATGCGTAAGCGGTGAAAATTGGGGTTATTGCCCAGTTTGCTGATGATATCTTTCAGGCCATTATGCCCACCGTGGCCGCCGCCAAGCTTAAATTTTGCCACCCCGGGCGGCAGATCGAGTTCATCGTGCGCCACGAGGATCTCGTCGGGATTGATACGGTAAAAGGTCGCCATCGCCGCCACGGCTTTACCGCTCAGGTTCATAAATGTCGTGGGCACCAGCAGGCGCACATCTTCGCCCGCCAGCTGAATGCGCGAGGTGAAACCAAAGAACTTCGGCTCGTCGCGTAACGGCGCGCGGGCGCGCTCCGCCAGTAAATCCACATACCATGCGCCAGCGTTATGGCGTGTCGCGGCATACTCCGCGCCGGGGTTTGCCAGCCCGACAATCAGTTTAATCGTCACTTTCTCTTCCTGACCAGGTCAATGTCCGGCGCGTAGTTTACGTCGAGAGGCGCGCGATGACAAAATTCTCACATCCGATGAGCCGTGAAGGGGAATGATTACTCACCTCAACCATTCGAATTTCAACGAGTTCATGGTGTTATGTGTAAATTTATGTTAGGCGGATATGTGTAATTGTGATCCTGCCCGCAACCGCCAAAAAGTGCGCTGTCTATACTTTGCACACAAGGATTGGGGATATCCCATCCAACCCACTGTTCGGAGGTGACACATGAAACGTAGAAACGCGTCGTTACTCGGCAATGCGCTCATGGGGTTGGGGTTAATTGTGATGGTTGTCGGCGTCGGGTATTCGGTTCTCAACCAGCTTCCGCAGATTAACCTGCCACAGTTTTTCGCCCACGGCGCGGTGCTCAGCATCTTCCTTGGCGCGGTGCTCTGGCTGGCAGGCGCGCGCGTCAGCGGCCATGAAGAGGTGTGCGACAAATACTGGTGGGTGCGTCACTATGACAAACGCTGCCGTCGCGACCGGCAAAACCACGGCTAACCAGCACTGATTTCGATAACGGCTCCTGCGGGAGCCGTTTTTTTTGGTCTTTTGCTTTACCCTCACGTAACGTGAGGCGCGAAAGTGGCGTCTGTGGAGCACGAAAGGAGCAGTTATGTTAATTCAGGTAGGTGAGCTGGCGCGGCGCGCAGGCATTAGCGTTCGCACCCTTCATCATTATGAGCATATTGGCCTGCTGCTGCCTTCTGCCCGAAGCGCCGCCGGTTACCGGCTCTATAACCTCGCTGATGTGAAGCGCCTGCAGCTGATTCAGGCGCTGGCAAAATCGGGGATGGAACTGGCGGCAATTGGCGACTACCTGGCGCGGGAAACGCGCCCGCTGGCTGAACTGTTAAATGACCAGATTACCCGGCTCGACAGGCAGGTGCGCGATATCGTGACCCTGCGCGATCGCCTTGTCGATCTCCGGGATGGTCTTGCCCGCGGCGCGGAGTCCGACCTCGAGTCATGGCTACAGACACTGGAGTTGATGAAAATGTACGATCGTTGGTTTACGCCGCAGGAGTTAGACGAGTTACCGTTTGCCGCCCGGGATGAAGCGCGTGACCGCGTCTGGGCGACGCTGGTTAGCGAAGCGCAAACACTGATGGACAACAACGTGGCAGCGGATGATGCGCAGGCGATGGATCTGGCGACCCGCTGGATGACGCGTCTTGAGCAGGATACGGCCAAGAAGCCGGAGTTTTTAACGCGGCTTAATGAGATGCACAGCGCTGAACCGCAGATGCGCGAGCAGACCGGCATTACCCCTGCGATGACCGAGTACATCACCCGCAGTTTTGCCGAGAGCAAGCTGGCTATCTGGCAGCGCTACTTAACGCCGCAGGAGATGGCCTTCACCCGCGCACACTACTTCGACCGCATGATGGAGTGGCCTGCGCTGGTGGCAAAACTGCACGATGCCAGCCGCCGCGCGCTTGATCCGCAAAGCGATGAGGCGCAGGCGCTGGCGGCAAACTGGCTGGAGCTATTTCAGTCCTATGCCGGGCGCGATCCGCAGACGCAGCAGAAGTTTCGCACGGCGATGGAGCAGGAGCCGCATCTGATGAAGGGCACCTGGATGACGCCCGCGGTGTTGCAGTGGCTCCAGCGGGCAATTGAAGTGATGATGCGCGCCCGTTACGGCGCGCCGGGATCAGAGATCGGCTAACGCCGCGTCGCGGTTCGGGAAGAAGGCCAGCCTGCCGGGGATGGGTTGAATACCGGCGCGGGCAAAGGTGCGCAGCGGCTGGAACTCCAGGTTGCTGACACGAAGCTCCACGCCCTCCGGCAGGCGGCTGACAAAACGGCGGAAGGCATCGAGCCCACCGGCGTCCAGCACCGGCACCGCGTCCCACTTCAGCACCACGATGCGTTTTCCGGCGATACGCGTCTCCAGATCGCTGAACAGCCCCTCTGCCGCCGCGAAAAAGAGCGGGCCGATGACTCTCAGCACCAGCACATCATCCGGCACGCTGACATTCACCGCCGCAAGACGCGTCATGCGCGCGATGCGGCGCATAAACAGCAGCGAGGCGAGGACAATGCCAACGCTGATAGCAATCACCATATCGAACAGCACCGTCAGCGACATGCAGATCAGCATCACCACAATGTCATCGGCCGGCGCGCGGCGCAGCAGATCAACCACCTTATGCGCTTCGCTCATATTCCACGCCACCATCAGCAGCAGCGCGGCCATCGCCGAGAGCGGCAGCCAGGAGAGCAGGGGAGCCAGCACCAGCAGCGCCATGATCACCAGCAGGGAGTGGATCACCGCCGAAATGGGTGAGGTGGCACCGGCGCGCACGTTTGCCGCCGAGCGGGCAATCGCCGCAGTAGCCGTAATGCCGCCAAAGAAGGGCGCGACGATATTGCCCAGCCCCTGGCCAATCAGCTCACTGTTGGCTTTGTGCTTGGTGCCGGTCATGCCGTCGAGCACTACCGCGCAGAGCAGGGATTCAATCGCGCCAAGCATGGCCATGGAAAACGCCGCGGGCAACAGGGCGCGCAGGGAGTCCCAGCTTAAGGTAAAGGTCGAGCCAGGCAGATCCCACGGCAGCACCAGCTGCGGCGGCAGTTGCGGAATACCGTTGCCCTGGCTGCCGTCAGCCAGCAGATAGTGAAACTGCGAACCGATAGTTGCGACATGGCCGCCAAGCAGGTTGACCACCCCCATCACCGCACAACCGGCCAGCAGCGCCGGCAGATGCCCCGGCACGCGCAAACGCAGGCGCGGCCAGAGGATCAGCGTGCCGAGCGTCACCACGCCGATGGCGGCATCGCCCGGATTAATGGTCGGCAGCGCCATCACCAGTGCGCCCACTTTTTGCAGGTAATGCTCCGGCACATGGGCCATTTGCAGACCGAGAAAATCTTTGATCTGCATGGTGCCGATGGTAATGCCGATCCCGGAGGTAAACCCGAGGGTCACGGAGAGCGGGATGTACTCAATCAGGCGGCCAAAACGCGCCAGACCGAAAAGGATCAGGAATACCCCGGACATCAGCGTCGCCACCAGCAGGCCGCCGAGGCCAAACTGTTGCGAAACCGGGTAGAGGATCACTACAAACGCTGCTGTCGGGCCAGAGACGCTATAGCGCGACCCGCCGCTCAGGGCAATCACAATGCCCGCGACGGCGGCGGTGTATAAACCGTATTGCGGCGCGACGCCGCTGCCAATCGCCAACGCCATCGCCAGCGGAATGGCGATAATGCCTACCGTGATCCCGGCGATCAGGTCGCGGGTAAAGCGGGCGGCGGTATATTTTTCTTTCCAGCAGGCATCAATCAGCGCGCGGAAAGGCATGATGTGGGGAGAAAGTAACGTTTTCACAGGAGTCACTCTTTTGCGAAGCGTAGTCTAACTAATTAATAAATCATACAAATAAAAAAGAGGGTTAAAAAAACCCGCCGGAGCGGGTTTGATATGCAGTATCGATTAATGTTCGAACATCGCAGAGATCGATTCTTCATTGCTGATACGACGGATAGCTTCGGCCAGCATGCCAGAGAGCGTCAGCGTACGTACGTTCGGCAGCGCTTTGATCTCTTCGCTCAGCGGAATGGTGTCGCAGACCACCACTTCGTCAATCACGGAGTTGCGCAGGTTATTCACCGCATTACCGGAGAAAATCGGGTGCGTGGCGTAAGCGAAGACGCGTTTCGCGCCGCGCTCTTTCAGGGCTTCTGCTGCTTTGCACAGCGTACCGCCGGTGTCGATCATATCGTCAACCAGCACGCAGTCGCGGTTCGCCACGTCGCCGATGATGTGCATCACCTGCGAAACGTTGGCGCGCGGGCGGCGCTTATCGATGATCGCCATGTCGGTATCGTTCAGCAGTTTGGCAATCGCACGTGCGCGAACCACACCGCCGATATCCGGCGAAACCACAATCGGGTTGTCGAGGTTCAGCTGCAGCATATCTTCGAGCAGAATCGGGCTGCCGAACACGTTATCAACCGGTACATCAAAGAAGCCCTGAATCTGTTCAGCATGCAGGTCTACGGTGAGGACGCGGTCAACGCCAACGCTTGAGAGGAAATCGGCAACCACTTTTGCGGTAATCGGTACGCGAGCGGAGCGGACGCGGCGATCCTGACGGGCGTAACCAAAGTAGGGGATAACGGCGGTGATACGGCCTGCGGAAGCACGGCGCAGGGCATCGACCATCACAACCAATTCCATCAGGTTGTCGTTAGTAGGAGCACAAGTGGACTGGATGATGAAAATATCACCACCGCGTACGTTTTCGTTGATTTGTACGCTGACTTCGCCGTCGCTAAAGCGACCTACGGCGGCGTCGCCGAGAGAAGTGTACAGGCGGTTGGCAATACGTTGTGCTAGTTCCGGGGTGGCGTTACCAGCAAAAAGCTTCATATCAGGCACGAGAAGAACCTCAGGCATGCGTCCAGTGGTGGATAGGATACGCCAAAATGTGCGGTCAGGGCGAAAAACTATCCATGCGGTGTATTAAAGAGCGCGATGCAACGTCTGGAACAAGTGACGTTGTCACCGTGACTCAGCTTGCCCGGCGATGGTTTGTGCTAGCGGCGAGAGGTTAACGCCTCGCGCGACAAAACCGTTCAGCCATTCCGGGGCTTGCTCAAGCACCTGACGAGCGGAGGATTCGGTGTCAAATTCGGCAAAGACACAGGCTCCTGTGCCAGTCAGGCGCGACGGCGCGTATTCTAACAGCCAGGAAAGCGCCGCATCAACCTCACGAAAACGTTTTCTTGCGATAACCTCGCAATCGTTGCCGAATTCACAATTCAGTAACGTATTGATTGACCTGACGGGCGTGTTGCGCGGGAGTTCAGGATCGCCAAAGATAAGCGGCGTCGGAATGCTGACGCCCGGGTGGGCTACCAGGTACCATTTTTCCGGCGGATCGACCGGCGTGAGCAGCTCACCGACCCCTTCGGCAAACGCCGCATGGCCGCGCACAAACACCGGTACATCGGCACCAAGCGTTAAGCCCAGCTGCGCCAGTTCATCGACGCTCAGCCCGCACTGCCAGAGATGGTTAAGCGCCACCAGCACCGTCGCCGCATTCGACGAGCCGCCGCCAAGCCCGCCGCCCATCGGCAGACGCTTTTCAATGGCGATATCCGCGCCGCAGCCTGCGGCCAGCCGTTCGGTCGCGGCGGCGCGCTTCATCAGCAAACGCGCCGCGCGCACGATCAGGTTCTCCTCATCGGGCACGCCCTCGACCGGCGTCAGCAGGCAGATTTTGCCATCTTTGCGCGGTTCGATGGTCAACGTGTCGCCATAATCAAGAAACTGAAACAGCGTTTGCAGCGTGTGGTAACCATCCTCACGCTGGCCGGTGATGTATAAAAAGAGGTTAAGTTTTGCCGGAGCAGGCCAGGTCATCATTTAACGATCCAGTTATCCATCTTTAACTTGATGCGCTGCTTGCCGTCGCTCAGCTCCATATTGGAAGGCAGGGCTGGCTGGGTTTTGCTGTCATAGCCGCCATATACCACTTTCCAGCTCTTGCCGTCCTGGCTGTAGTTGACCTGGCTCAGGCGATACTGGTCGTCGAGTTTGTAATCGGTGGCGTCGCCCGGCAGGCCGAGGATCCACTGGCGCAGGCTGTTAAGCGGAATCGGCATGCCGGTCAGCTTGCCAATCATCTCTTCCGCGTCGTCGGCGGTGTAGTGCTTACCTTTATTATCCACCAGTTCAACATTGCCCGGCTGCGCCTTCAGCTCAAGCTCTGTGCTACCCAACGGGTTGGTAAGCAGTAAGCGGTAGCGATCCTGGCCGGTTTGCTGCCAGAAGAAGCGGGCATAGACTTTTTGCTCATCCGAGAGATAAGCAAACGCGCCGCGCGTCTGGTACTGGTGTAAATCGCGCACCTGCTGCTGATGCTGACGCCACTGCGGCGCATCGGGGCTTTTTCCCGGCCCTTTCGGCGCGGTCAGGGTACAGGCGGTGAGCACGAGGCTTGCCAGCGGTAGCAGGCGAATGAGGCGGAAATCCGACAGAATCATAACGATGACAAATCCTTGTAACAGTTTACAGACAGAAGCTTAATGCTAGCGCCGCACAGAAAGAGCGTCTACGTTCACGTTGTCTTAAATCATAAAAAGACCAATTACTCCGAAAGGATAGTCTCCCTTTTATTGACTGGGCTCATCCTGTATGATGCGTGCAGTCTAACCTTATCAACGTTGGTACTATTCCCGCGCCCATGACCCTTTTAGCACTCGGCATCAACCATAAAACAGCACCTGTTGCGTTGCGAGAACGTATTGCGTTTTCGCCGGAAACGCTTGATCAGGCGCTGGAAAGCCTGTTGGCGCAGCCGATGGTGCAGGGGGGCGTGGTGCTCTCAACCTGTAACCGCACCGAGCTCTATCTGAGCGTCGAAGAGCGGGAGAACTTACAGGAAGCGCTGGTGCGCTGGCTCTGCGATTATCACCATTTACGTGAAGATGAGGTTCGTCAGAGCCTCTACTGGCACGAAGATAACGACGCCGTCAGCCATTTAATGCGCGTGGCGAGCGGGCTCGATTCGCTGGTGCTCGGCGAGCCGCAGATCCTCGGCCAGGTGAAAAAAGCCTATGCCGACTCCCATCGCGGACACGGGAATGCCAGCGAGCTGGAGCGCATGTTCCAGAAATCCTTCTCTGTTGCCAAGCGCGTGCGCACGGAAACCGATATCGGTGCCAGCGCCGTGTCGGTCGCTTTTGCTGCCTGTACCCTGGCGCGTCAGATCTTTGAATCCCTGTCGACGGTTACCGTGCTGCTGGTCGGCGCGGGCGAGACCATTGAACTGGTGGCGCGCCATCTGCGCGAGCACAAAGTACAAAATATGATCATCGCCAACCGCACCCGCGAGCGCGCGGAGCTGCTGGCGACTGAGGTCGGGGCGGAAGTGATCGACCTGAGCGAAATCGATGAGCGCCTGAAAGATGCCGATATCGTCATCAGTTCGACCGCCAGCCCGCTGCCGATTATTGGCAAAGGGATGGTCGAGCGGGCGATGAAGGCGCGCCGCAATAAACCGATGCTGCTGGTGGATATCGCCGTTCCGCGCGACGTTGAGCCGGAAGTGGGTGAAATTGCCAACGCCTATCTCTACAGCGTCGACGATCTGCAAAGCATCATTCAGCACAACCTGGCGCAGCGCAAAGCCGCGGCGGTGCAGGCGGAAACTATCGTCGCCCAGGAGACCAGCGAGTTTATGGCCTGGCTGCGCGCGCAAAGCGCCAGCGAGACGATTCGCGACTACCGCAGCCAGTCAGAACAGGTTCGCGATGAGCTGACGGCAAAAGCGCTCGCTGCGCTGGAGCAGGGCGGCGATCCGCAGACCATTATGCAGGACCTGGCGTGGAAACTGACCAACCGTTTGATCCACGCCCCAACCAAATCTCTTCAGCAGGCCGCCCGTGACGGGGATGACGATCGCCTGCATATTCTGCGCAACAGCCTCGGGCTGGATTAGCACACCACACTCCTGATAATTACTAAAAGGTGCCTTTACGCCTATGAAGCCTTCTATCGTTGCCAAACTGGAAGCCCTGCATGAACGCCATGAAGAAGTTCAGGCGCTGCTGGGCGACGCGCAAACCATCGCCGATCAGGATCGCTTCCGCGCCCTGTCGCGCGAATATGCGCAGCTGAGCGACGTTTCCCGCTGTTTTACCGACTGGCGACAGACGCAGGACGATATCGAGACCGCGCAGATGATGCTCGAGGACCCCGAAATGCGCGAAATGGCGCAGGAGGAGTTACGCGACGCAAAAGAGAAAAGCGAGCAGCTTGAGCAGCATTTACAGGTGCTGCTGCTGCCGCAAGATCCCGATGATGAGCGCAACGCGTTTGTCGAAGTCCGCGCCGGGACCGGCGGGGATGAAGCCGCGCTGTTTGCCGGCGATCTGTTCCGCATGTACAGCCGTTATGCCGAGGCCCGCCGCTGGCGCGTTGAAATCATGAGCGCCAACGAAGGCGAGCATGGCGGCTATAAAGAGGTGATTGCCAAAATCAGCGGCGACGGCGTCTATGGCCGTCTGAAGTTTGAATCGGGCGGGCACCGCGTGCAGCGCGTTCCGGCCACCGAATCGCAGGGGCGCATTCACACTTCCGCCTGTACCGTTGCGGTGATGCCGGAGCTGCCGGAAGCGGAACTGCCGGATATCAACCCGGCGGATCTGCGGATCGACACCTTCCGCTCCTCCGGCGCGGGCGGCCAGCACGTTAACACCACCGACTCGGCGATCCGTATTACCCACTTGCCGACCGGCATTGTGGTGGAGTGCCAGGATGAGCGTTCGCAGCATAAAAACAAAGCCAAAGCGCTTTCGGTGCTCGGCGCGCGCATTCGCGCGGCTGAAGTGGCGAAACGCCAGCAGACGGAGGCCTCCACGCGCCGTAACCTGCTTGGCAGCGGCGATCGCAGCGACCGCAACCGCACCTATAACTTCCCGCAGGGTCGTGTCACCGACCACCGCATCAACCTGACGCTCTACCGTCTGGACGAGGTAATGGAAGGCAAGCTTGATGCACTGATCGAACCGATCGTGCAGGAGTACCAGGCCGACCAGCTGGCGGCGCTCTCCGAGCAGGATTGATGGAGTATCAACAGTGGTTGCGCGAGGCAGTCAGCCAGCTGCAGGCCAGTGAAAGCCCGCGGCGCGATGCCGAGATCCTGCTCGGCTTTGTCACCGGCAAAGCGCGCACCTTTATTCTCGCCTTCGGTGAAACGCCTCTTACGGGCGAGCAGCAGGAGCAGCTTGCCGCGTTACTGGCCCGGCGCGTGCGCGGCGAGCCGGTCGCGCATCTGATTGGTGAGCGCGAATTCTGGTCGCTGCCGTTGTTCGTCTCGCCCGCGACGCTGATCCCGCGCCCCGATACCGAGTGTCTGGTCGAGCAGGCGCTCGCCCGGCTTCCCGCCGCGCCGTGCCGCATCCTTGATTTGGGTACCGGCACCGGTGCGATTGCGTTGGCGCTGGCCTGCGAGCGGCCAGATTGCCAGGTCACCGCTGTCGATCTCATCCCTGACGCGGTCGCGCTGGCGCAGCGTAATGCCGATCATCTTGGCATCCGCAATATCGAGATTGTGCAGAGCCGCTGGTTTAGCGCCCTTGAGGGGCAGCAATTTTCGCTTATCGTCAGCAACCCCCCCTATATCGATGCGCAGGATCCCCATCTGGCGCAGGGCGATGTGCGCTTTGAACCGCTCAGCGCATTGGTGGCGGCGGATAATGGCCTTGCGGATCTGCACACGCTGATTAAAGAGGCACCGCGCTACTTACTGCCGCAGGGCTGGCTGTTGCTTGAGCATGGCTGGCAGCAAGGGGCGGCGGTGCGTGAGATTTTTGCCCGCTACGGCTGGCAGCAGGTAGAAACCTGCCGGGATTATGGTGATAACGAACGCCTGACGCTGGGACGGCGGCCGTAACGGGAGCAACAGGGAATGTGCCTCTTTAACATCCTGATTACGTTACATTTGACGTCGGTGGCGCTGACCATTAGCCTGTTCACCCTGCGTTACTGGTGGCGCTGGAGCAACAATCCCCGCTTTCAGGCGCGTTGGGTGCGGGTGTTACCGCATATTGTCGATAGCGTTTTGCTGCTCAGCGGCGTGGGGTTGATAGCTCTGACCGGCTATTTGCCTTTTACTGTTAAAGGCGCATGGCTGACTGAAAAGCTGTTTGGCGTTATCATCTATATCGTTTTGGGTTTTATTGCGCTCGGGCGACATCGTCCGCGCGGCCAGCAGGCAGGTTTTATCGCCTTTATGCTGGGGCTGGTGGTGCTGTACATCATCATTAAACTCGCCGCCACAAAAGTACCGATACTGGGGTAAGACATGAGGTCGTTAGCTGATTTCGAATTTAACAAAGCGCCATTATGCGACGGGATGATCCTTGTTTCCGAGCTGATACGCGATGATTTTCCTTCACAATACGTACAAGACGAACTGGAGCATCTGCTCGCGCTTGCCCGTGAAGAGATCAGTCAGGCAAAGCCTCAGGAGCATCAACTGGAGGAGCTCCTCGCGCTGTTTTACGGCGAATGGGGCTTCAAAGATACCCGCGGCGTCTACCGTCTCTCCGATGCGCTGTGGCTGGATAAAGTGTTGCAGAACCGCCAGGGCAGCGCCGTGTCGCTGGGGGCGATTCTGCTGTGGGTCGCCGGGCGGCTCAATATTCCGCTGACTCCGGTTATTTTCCCGACGCAGCTGATTCTGCGCGGTGAGTGGCTGGATGGCGAAATGTGGCTGATTAACCCGTTTAATGGCGACACGCTGGACGAACATACGCTCGAAGTTTGGCTGAAGGGCAATATCAGCCCGGTGGCCGAGCTGTTTAACGAAGACCTTGATGAGGCAGACAACGCTGAAGTGATCCGCAAACTGCTGGATACCCTGAAGTCGGCGTTGATGGAAGAGCAGCAGATGGAGCTGGCCCTGCGCGCCAGCGAAGCGTTACTGCAGTTCAATCCGGAAGATCCGTATGAGATCCGCGATCGCGGGCTGATTTATGCGCAGCTGGACTGCGACCACGTGGCGCTGCATGACTTAAGCTATTTTGTCGAGCAGTGCCCGGAGGATCCAATCAGCGAAATGATCCGCGCGCAGATCAACACGATTTCCCATAAACAGATTACCCTGCATTAAGCATTCACACTCGATAAGGCGATTTTATGAAACAAAAAGTGGTCAGCATTGGCGACATCAACGTGGCGAACGACCTGCCGTTCGTGCTGTTCGGCGGCATGAACGTGCTGGAATCCCGCGATTTAGCCATGCGCATTTGTGAGCACTACGTCACCGTGACCCAGAAGCTGGGCATCCCGTACGTGTTCAAAGCCTCTTTCGATAAAGCCAACCGCTCTTCCATCAAGTCCTACCGTGGGCCGGGTCTGGAAGAGGGGATGAAGATTTTCCAGGAGCTGAAGCAGACCTTCGGCGTCAAACTGATCACCGACGTTCACGAAGCAAGCCAGGCCCAGCCGGTCTCCGAAGTGGTGGATGTGATCCAGCTTCCGGCCTTCCTTGCCCGCCAGACCGATCTGGTGGAAGCGATGGCGAAAACCGGCGCGGTGATTAACGTCAAAAAACCGCAGTTCGTAAGCCCGGGCCAGATGGGCAATATCGTCGACAAATTTATCGAGGGTGGTAACGACAAAGTTATCCTCTGCGATCGCGGCGCGAACTTCGGTTACGACAACCTGGTGGTCGACATGCTCGGCTTCAGCGTGATGAAAAAAGTCTCCAACAACTCACCGGTGATCTTTGATGTCACCCACGCGCTGCAGTGCCGCGACCCGTTTGGCGCCGCGTCCGGCGGCCGTCGTGGTCAGGTCGCCGAGCTGGCGCGCGCGGGCATGGCAACCGGTCTTGCCGGTCTGTTTATTGAAGCGCATCCGGACCCGGATAACGCCAAGTGCGACGGCCCGTCGGCGCTGCCGCTGGCGAAGCTGGAGCCGTTCCTGCAGCAGATCAAAGCGATTGACGATCTGGTGAAGAACTTCGACGAGCTCAACACCGAAGCGTAAAAGAAAAACCCCGCGAAAGCGGGGTTTTTTGTATCCGAATAACTCAGGCGAAGATGGTCATCAGGTAGGCGGCAAACAGCGCCAGATGCGCCGCGCCGTTAAGCACATTGGTGCGCCCGGTCGAGAAGGAGATCTGGCACAGCATCAGTGATGCCACCATCACAATCATCTCCGGCGCATCGAGGCCGAACACCAGATCGTTGCCAGTGAACCAGGCAATCAGCGTGACCACCGGTACGGTCAGCGAAATAGTCGCCAGCACCGAACCGAAGAAGAGATTCATCGCGCGCTGCACCTGGTTGTTCAGCACTGCTTTTAACGCCCCCAGCCCTTCCGGCGAGAGGATCAGCAGCGCAACGAGGAAGCCGGTAAAGGCCACCGGAGCGTTCACTTCCGTCAGCAGCGCTTCCAGCGGCTGCGCGTTCATCTTGGTCACCGCAATCACCGCAATTAGATGCACAATCAGCCACGCGGTGTGCCAGAAATTGCCGTGCGCCGACGGCTTACCGTGGTGCGGATCGTCGCCGTCATCTTCATGCTCATAGACAAACAGGCTCTGATGGGTTTTGGTCTGGATCAGCAGAAACACGCCATACATCGCCGCCGAGATAAGCGCCACCAGCAGCGCCTGGCCGGTGGTGAAGTTCGCTTCCGGCAGCGCCATCGGGAAGACCAGCACGATAATCGCCAGCGGAAAGAGGGCGATCAGATACTGCTTGATGCCAAACAGATTGACGTACTGCGTGGCAAATTTACGCCCGCCCAGCAGCAGCGAGAAACCCACCAGCCCGCCGGTAACAATCATAATGATGGAGTAGAGTGTATCGCGCATCAGCGTCGGCGCGGCATCGCCGGTTGCCATCAGCGCCGAGATGAGGCTCACTTCGAGGATAACGACGGAGAGGCTCAGAATTAACGAGCCGAAAGGTTCGCCCAGACGATGGGCAAGAACGTCAGCGTGGCGCACCACGCTAAAGGCACTGGCTAAAATCCCGACCAGCGCCAGCACATTGATTCCGACTATCGCCGGCAGTGACTGCGAGCTTCCCCAGAAGAGCAGCACGGCCAGCGCCAGCACCGGGAAAATGAGCGTGGTCTCCTTGTGGCGGGTTTTAACCGCCTCGTGGGTTGTTGTCATTATGATTCTCCTCAGAGGGCAGTGTTGTTGAAGTATAGATAAAGAACGCAAGGTGATTAAAATAGCAAAAAAGTCGCATTTACGTGGTCATTTTTACCTATTTTTACGGCAGTAAATTTTTTTCTGTTGTAAAGCCGAGAAAATTGCTCTTTTCTGGAAATAATTAAATATAAACATAGCGATAGTTAAATTAAAAAGTCATTTATCTTCCATGCCTGGCGCTGAGGCGGGTTGTCGACCAGACTTAACCTTTTAGCCCAACAAGGAGCAGAAAAGTGCCATATAAAGCAAAATCCGAACTGCCCGACAGCGTGCAACACGTTCTTCCAGCCCATGCGCAGGAGATCTATAAAGAGGCATTTAACAGCGCCTGGGATCAATACAAAGATAAAGATGACCGCCGCGGCGATGCCAGCCGGGAAGAGACGGCGCACCGCGTCGCCTGGGCGGCGGTCAAAAATGAGTATGAGAAGGGGGATGACGACAAGTGGCATAAGAAGAAATAGCGCGTAGCAGCGCCACCTCCGCCATTTATAGCTTTATTCGATGGATTGATGCTGTTGCATGCGGCGCGTGAATTGCATATCGTCATATGGCGCTGCGTTGAAACGACGGCGTATGTCGGGAAGGCAGCAGTAAAGCAGTCGCAAGGACGCAGGCAGTGGCGGAGGTAAAAGATGTTAACGCGTGATTTCTTGCGAACGGCCGATTGCAAAACGGCGTTTGGCGACATAGAAGAGTCGTTGTTGTGGTCGGCTGAGCAGCGGGCGTCCTCGCTGGCGGCGACGCTGGCCTGTCGGCCGGATGATGGCCCGGTGTGGATTTTTGGCTACGGTTCGCTGATGTGGAACCCGGCGATGGAGTTCGATGAATCCTGCCCGGGTACGCTGGTCGGCTGGCATCGCGCCTTCTGTTTGCGCCTGACTGCCGGGCGCGGTACCGCGTGTCAGCCAGGGCGCATGCTTGCACTGAAAGAGGGCGGGCGCACCACCGGCGTGGCTTACCGGTTGTCGGAAGAGAGCCTGCACGACGACCTGACGCTGCTGTGGAAACGGGAGATGATCACCGGCTGCTATCTGCCGAGCTGGTACAAACTTTCGCTCGACGATGGCCGCGTGGTTAATGCGCTGGTGTTTATTATGGATCCGCGCCACCCGCTCTATGAGTCAGATACCCGCGCGCAAACCATCGCGCCGCTGATCGCTGCCGCCAGCGGACCGCTTGGCACCAATGCCCAGTACCTCTTCTCCCTTGAGCAGGAGCTGATTAAGCTCGGCATGCACGATGACTGCCTGAATGAACTGGTGGGAAGAGTGCGTATGCTGCTGGAGGGGGACAAACCAGGCCCGGAAATGGTGCCTGGTTTTGCCTGCTAAGAATGGTGTTTACGCCGCAACGTAGCTGATCGAGTGCTCCAGCGACTGGCTGTGGCTATCGATCAGTACGCTCCAGATGCCGCTGTATGGCACCGAAAGATAGGCGCTGGCGCGGTTCTGGACACTCAGAATATCCGCCTGCGCATTCGGCCTGCGGCTCTTCTCACACATCAGATGGATATGGCAATTTTCAGAACAGCGAACCACTACCGTATCCCCGCCAAACAGTTTCAAACTTGCTTTTACTACCGCCATTTTTTTAACCCCGTCATTTGAATAACGCCATCCCTGCGTGATGTTGTTCACAAAACACTCCGTGCATCACACCAAACGACCGTTAGCCAGATGCTGATTTTGATCAACAAATGACGTAAGGATTAAACAAAAATAACAATCTGCGGTGAGAGGGGAGATCCGGCGCGAAAAACCGTGGTCTTCACGCGCCGGTAAAAGATTAAATGCGGAAATGTCCGGCAGTGTCGGCAAGTTCACCCGCTTGGGCGCGCAGCGCCCCGGCAGCGGCGGTTGATTCGACGACCAGCTCGGCGTTCTGCTGCACCATACGGTCAAGATTTATCACCGCATGATTGATCTCCTGAATACCTTTCATCTGCTCGCTGGTGGCGACGGTGATTTCGCGCATGATCACCGATACGCTGTCGATGCTGGTGACGATATCGGTCATGCTGTCGCCCGCCAGCCGCACATAGCGCGAGCCGGTGGCAACGCTGTCGGTGGTGGAGTCAATCAGCGTTTTAATCTCCTTTGCCGCCTGCGCGCTGCGGCTGGCGAGATTGCGTACTTCCCCCGCGACCACCGCAAAGCCACGACCCTGTTCACCGGCGCGCGCCGCTTCTACCGAGGCGTTAAGCGCGAGGATATTGGTCTGGAAGGCGATGGCATCAATAACGCTGGTAATATCGCCAATTTTTGCCGAGGCGACTTCAATGGACTGCATGGTGTTAATGGCCTGCGTCACCACCTGACCGCCGCGCGAAGCGGCTTCTGATGCGACATGCGCCTGGGTATTCGCCTGCGCTGCGGCATCGGTGGATTGCGCGACCGACGCGGTGATCTGCTCTACGGCGCTGGCGGTTTCACGCAGGCTGGAGGCCGCCTGCTCCGTGCGCCCGGAGAGATCCTGGTTCCCGGCGGCAATCTCCTGCGCCGCCAGCTGCACCGAGTGGGTGGAGTCGCGCAGCTTCACCATCACCACCGCCAGCTTGTCGCTGAAGGCGTTAAAGGCGTGGGCGATTTGCGCCACCTCATCGTTACCGCTCTCCGGCAGGCGCTGGGAGAGGTCGTTGGTGCCGCTGCTGATGGCGTTCATCGCATCGCGGATCACCACCAGGCGTTTAAGCAGCGCTGCGACCATCCACTGCATCAATGCCCCGGCAATAATCACCAGCACAATCAGCGACACGGCGGAGGCTTTTAACTGCGCGCGCAGACCGGCGGTGGCGTCATCCCCATCGAGGGCGACCACCAGCAGCCAGTCGGTTCCTTTCACCCGGCTGGCTAACAGCGACTTCTCATTCCCGGCATACTCGCCAGAGACGGTTTTCCCGCTGCTCAGCTCGGCAAAGGAGACGCCATGAATGGCGTCAGAGAAGGGTTTCATCGTCAGCTTTTCGTCGGCGGCGGCAATCACTGCGCCATCGCTGGCAAGCAGCATACCGCTGCTGTGCGGCGTCGGGCTGATGCCGCGCACGTTAGCCACCACGCTGGTCATCGTAACATCCCCGGCGACCACGCCCTTCAGCGTGCCGTCCTCTTTTACCGGCACGGCAAAGGTAACCACCAGTTGACCGGTACTGGCATCAACATAGGGAGCGGTGACGACCGGCGCATCGGCTTTCACCGCCTGCTGATACCACGGGCGAATGGTCGGATCGTAATCCGCCGGGACGCCGCCGGGATCGGAGAACTTGGCGGTTTTGCTGGCGTAGCCAACGTAGACGTTGATAAACCCGCCGGCGCGGGCAATTTGGGCAAATACCGGTACTGGATCGTCCGTTAACGCCACGCTTTGCAGGGAGGCGATCATTGCGGTTTTGCTGGCGACCCAGTCGGCAATGGCAATGCCATGGCTGTCGCGGGTGCTGGAGAGAATATCCTGTTGGGTTTGCTGGTTGTGCTGGCGTGTAACCTGGTAGTTGATGATGGTGTTAAGCAGCAAGGCGACAGTAAGACAACCTGCCGTCGCCGCCATAATCCGGGCCTTGATCGATGTGAACATTTTTATTGTACCTGCTGTGTTTGTCTTAAGTGGCTATCGGCAACACAGCAGGCAAACTTGATGACGCAAAGCCATCCATAAGAAAATTGTATTAAACTCGCCGTTCCATTAGAAAGTTAATACTTTGTCTGCCGCCAGCGTCCACTGCGCCAGCTCGACAAGAGTACCGATCTCCACGCCTTCGACCAGCGGCAGGGCGCTGACGCCGCGTCCGTCGGCGCAGGTCTTGCACAGCTTCACCGGCACGCCCTGGGCGGTAAGGATCTCCAGCATCTGCTGAATGTTATAGCCCTCAGCGGGCTTCTGGCCGCGCAGCCCGGCGGTCACCGCATCGGACATTAAAAACAGCTTCAGCGCGACAGGCTCCTCCTGTTCGCGCAGCGCAATTGCCAGCCGCAGGCTGTTAAACAGCGATTCACTTCCGTAGGCCGCACCATTGGCGATGATCACAACGTTTTGCATTGTCACTCCTTCGATTAACCGTAGCGAAAAGGGCTATGCTACTGCGCCGCGCGGGCGGCGCAAAGGTAAAATCACTGCCCGAAGCGGCCAATCAGCCCGGCTGCGGCAAGGGTGTTGCCCTTAAGCTTGCTGAAAAGTTCCTCGCGGGTCAGCCCCTCCTGTAAGGTCGGTGGCAGCGAGGTGGCAATAAGGGTGAAAGTGTAGTGATGCGCGCCGCTGCCCGGCGGTGGGCAGGGGCCATGCCAGCGGAAATTGCCCGGCGTGTTTTTCCCGCCGGTAAAGCCTTTGCCATCGCGCAGCGCGTTTTGCGCAAAGCCGGCGCTGGAGGGCGAGATGTTATAGGCCACAAGATGCGTCACGCCCAGCCCGCGTGCGCCCTCCGGGTCGTGCACGATCAGCGCAAAACTCTGCGTGTTGGTCGGGGCGTTACTCCACACCAGCGCTGGCGAGAGGTTTTCGCCGGTGCAGTTGGGGTTGTTGCTGGCGTTACCGGCGAATTTTTTCTCCATCATCGCGTTATCGGCAAAGGCCGGGGATTGCAGCGTGAAGAGGGGAGTGGCGCTGGCCTGCGCGCCGCAGAGCAGCATCCAGCCGCAGAGCAGAGTTATTTTTGTTTTCATGACGCGTCTCTCGTGACAAGGATGCATTAACTGTAGCCGTAGCGAGGCGCGTCGATTAGGGATTTTCCTGATATATCGCCAGCGGCTGTAATCGCCCGCTAAAACCGCTAGACTAAGTGACTTACTTCACAAATTTAGCCCAGGAACCCCGTTAACGTCGTGATGCGCTGCTCCTTTACCTCTCCACTTCTCTCCCTTCTTGCCTTTTTAGTGGCGGGAGGCGATGCCCATGCGCTGCAGAGCAAATATGTGCAGCAGGCGGAAAACCCGTTCGATAACAACGGCGACGGCCTGCCGGATCTCAGCATGGCACCGGAGACGGATGCGCAGGAGAAACACTTTGCCGAAGTGGCGAAAGCGTTTGGTGAAGCGAGCATGACCGACAGCGATCTCAGCGCCGGTCAGCAGGCGCGCCAGTTCGCCTTTGGGCAGCTGCGCGATGTGGTGAGCGGGGAGGTCAATCATCAGGTGGAGTCCTGGCTTTCGCCGTGGGGCAATGCCACCGTCGATCTGAAAGTGGATAACGAAGGGCAGTTCAACGGTAGCCACGGCGACTGGTTTGTACCGTTACAGGACAATAACCGCTATCTGAGCTGGAGCCAGCTGGGCCTTACGCAGCAGGATAGCGGGCTAACCGGGAACGTAGGTCTCGGGCAGCGCTGGGTGGCAGGCGACTGGCTGCTCGGTTACAACACCTTTTACGACACCCAACTGGAAGAGAATACCGGCCGCGCCGGGTTTGGTGCGGAAGCGTGGGGCGAATACCTGCGTCTTTCGGCCAACTACTACCAGCCGGTGAGCCACTGGCGCTATGACACGGCGACGCAGCAGCAGCGCATGGCGCGCGGCTATGATGTCACCGCACAGGCGCGGCTGCCGTTCTACCAGTACGTCAACACCAGCGTCAGCGTTGAGCAGTACTTTGGCGACAATGTTGATCTGTTTGACAGCGGCACTGGCTATCACAACCCGGTCGCCGTCAAACTGGGGGTCAATTACACCCCGGTGCCGCTGGTGACCATCACCGCTGAGCATCGACAGGGGGAGAGCGGGGTAAGCCAGAACGATCTGGGATTAAAACTCAACTACCGCTTTGGCGTGCCGCTGCATAAGCAACTCTCTCCCTCTGAAGTTGCCGTTAGCCGCTCCCTGCGCGGTAGCCGCTACGATAGCCCGACGCGCAACAATCTGCCGGTGTTTGAGTATCGCCAGCGTAAAACCCTCTCCGTCTTTCTGGCGACGCCGCCCTGGGATCTACAGCCGGGGGAAACGGTGGCGCTTAAGCTGCAAATCCACAGCACGCACGGTATTCGCAGCCTGACCTGGCAGGGTGATACCCAGGCGCTGAGCCTGACGCCGCCGGTGAATGCGCGCAGCGGCGATGGCTGGACGTTGATTATGCCGCGCTGGGACAGCAGCGAAGGGGCGAGCAACAGCTGGACGCTGTCGGTGCTGGTGGAGGATGAGAAGGGGCAGAAAGTGGAGTCCAACACCATTGTGCTGAAACTGACCGAGCCGGTGATCCCACCGGCAACGGAAGGCGGTACGGACTGGTCGCTGCCAGCCGCGCCGTGATCAGAAAACCCGCTCCTGGTGTACCCAGACAGCCGCTTCGACGCGGGATTTCAGCTTCATCTTTTTCAGCATATGTTTGACGTGCACTTTCACCGTGCTCTCGGTGATATCCAGGCGGCGGGCAATCATCTTGTTCGGCAGCCCCTGGGCGATCAGTTTCAGAATGTCGCGCTCGCGCGGTGTTAGCTGGGAGATATCGCGATCGGTGGTCGCGCGGTTAGCGCGCAGGCTGGCCGCCAGCACCGGGGTCAGCGCTTCGCTCAGCACCATTTCCCCAGCCGCCGCCTGCTGCAACGCCTTCAGCAAATCTTCCGGCTCCATATCTTTCAGCAGGTAGCCATCGGCGCCGCGCTTCAGAGCGGTGACCACATCCTCTTCATGATTGGAGACGCTGAACACCACAATCCGCCCGGAAAGGGTTTTCTCCCGCAGCTTGTCGAGGGTTTCCAGCCCGTTCATGCCCGGCATATTGAGATCGAGCAGGATCAGATCCGGGTCCAGCGACTCCGCCAGTTCAATGCCTTGCTCGCCATTGCTGGCCTCGCCAACGACGCTGATGTCATGGGCCATGCTAATTAACTGCTTCACACCGGTACGCAGCATCGGATGGTCGTCGATCAGCAGGATAGTTGCCGGATCCTGATTACTCATGGTTATCTCCTTGCATGGATGAGAGAAACGTTTCGGGTATAAACGTCACGACAACGTCAGTCCCCCCGGAGGCTCCGGGACGCACCTGGCAGTCGCCGCGCAGGCTTTGCGCGCGGTCACGCATAATAATTAATCCGTAGTGGTTGGTCCGTTCCGCATTGTCCGGGATCCCGCACCCGTTATCGCTGATGCGTAATACCACCCGGTTTTCCTGTTGCTGCACAGCGACGCTGACCGCGGTAGCGCCGGAGTGTTTTAGTGCATTGCTCAGCGCCTCGCGGGCGATCTGCAACAGATGAATGGCCTGATGCGCCGGGACAACGCGCGGTGGAAGCTGGTAATCAAGCCGCACGTCGAAGCCAAAATGGGCGCTGTACTCCTGACAGCTGGACTCCAGCGCCGGGCGCAAACCCGGCTCGGTGAGCTGTAAGCGGAAAGTGGTCAGCAGCTCGCGCAGCTGCGCCCATGAGGTATTGAGCTCGTTGCGGATCTGGCTCAGCAACTGGCGGCTGCTCTCGGGGATTTCGTCGCCCTGCATCTGTAAACAGCTGACCTGCATCTTCATACAGGAGAGGGACTGGGCGATGGAGTCATGCAGTTCGCGGGCAATGGTCGCGCGCTCCTCCATCACCATTAATTGCTGCTGGCGATCCTGATGGCGATCGAGCGCCAGCGTGGCGGTAAGCTGTTCAACCAGGGTATCAACCAGCTGCTGCTGGTCATGGCTTAAATGGCGGCCCGGCGGCAGCTTCGCCAGCAGCAGGCCGTACTGCATATGGGCATCCGCCAGCCGCCATTTGAGCGTTGAGCCAATGCCGGTTGATTCAATCAGCTTACCGTCGCGCGGGCAGAGGTGGCAGCCTTTGATATCGCAGCTGGCCGTTGACTGGCAGGTAAACTCCTGGTGATTCTCTTCATCTTCCAGGTCGTAAACACGCAGTTCAATATCGTGCAGCAGGGTCAGATTCTGTAAGCCGTTGAGCACCGGCGAGAGGCGCTCGCACATCGGAATGCGTGAGTGCAGGCGGTGGTTGGCCTGCCATAAGAAGGAGAGGATTTCGTTTTTCTGCTCAAGCCCGGCGGTTTTCTCCTGTACGCGCCGCTCGAGCACCGCGTAGCTTTCGCCCAACTCCGCAGACATATTGTTCAGCGCCTCGCCAAGCGTCGCCATTTCGTTGCCACCGCTAATATGGGCGCGCTGAGTAAAATCACGCTGGCTGACGGCGCGCGCCATATGCAGCAGCTGCTGCCACGGACGCAGCAGACGTGCCCGCAGCCACACCAGCGCAATCAGGATCAGCAAGCCCATCAGGATCGCCATCACCCGGTGCAGCACGACAACTTCGGCGATGCGGTGCTCGGTATTGCTGTCAAAAGCGGAGACCAGTTTATCGATGCGCCCAACGAAGACGGCGATGATCTCCGCGACCTGCGCCGGCTGCCGGGCATCTTTGATCGCCGGGATCACCACGTTGTGCCAGTAGGTTTGCAAATCAGCAAGCTGTGCCTGCTGGCCATCGCGTTTCGCCGCCAGCGCCAGTTCCGGGCTGAAAGCGGTGTGCTCCATCTCATCCAACAGATATTGCTCATCTTCCTGCAGCGGGATGGCCGACATCAGCCGGTAGCTCTGCATACGCAGCGAGCCCGCTTTGTTGATGGCGTGCGCGCTGCCCTGAACGCCCTGCACCAGCCAGCCGGAGACCGCCATACCGGTCACGCCAATCAGCGTGGATAACAGCATCAGTACGGCCAGTTGACTGACCAGCGACATCGGTGAAAAGAGGCGTTTAAGCATGGGGAAATGAGACTCCTTGGCCGCGAAAGGTGCGGGTGGCGTTATTGTCAGCTATCGCCTGGAGTATACCCATACCCACAAAGAGTTACTCCTTTATTGCCAGCGGGGTGACATTCGGAGGGGCAAACGACCCGGCAGCGGTCAGCGCTGTGAAAAACCACACCTTTTTTGAAGGTAAATGCTACTCATAAATGAGCATGATGTTTTTTTGCGCTTTATAACGCCAGCTTTTCCTTTGATTTATATCAACTTAACGCGCGCCACAGAAATTAATGTGGCAGGCATCAAACTGCACATCAGAGGTGTCTATGCATCAAACATCCGTTCCGGATTCGCGTTCGTCATCACGGGTTATTACCGAGTGGCGTCCCGAAGATCCGGCTTTCTGGCAGCAGCAGGGGCAGCAGATTGCCAGCCGCAATCTGTGGATCTCCGTGCCCTGCCTGCTTTTAGCGTTCTGCGTCTGGATGCTGTTTAGCGCAGTGGCGGTGAATCTCCCCAAAGTGGGCTTTCAGTTCACCACAGACCAGCTCTTTATGCTGACGGCGCTGCCATCGGTCTCCGGCGCGCTGCTGCGCGTACCGTACTCCTTTATGGTACCGGTCTTTGGCGGTCGTCGCTGGACGGCATTCAGCACCGGCATTCTGATTATTCCCTGCGTCTGGCTCGGTTTTGCGGTGCAGGATACCTCCACGCCATTCAGCACATTTATCATTATCTCCCTGCTGTGCGGTTTTGCCGGGGCGAACTTTGCCTCCAGCATGGCGAACATCAGCTTCTTCTTCCCGAAAGAGAAGCAGGGCGGGGCGCTTGGCATCAATGGCGGCTTCGGCAACCTTGGCGTCAGCGTGATGCAGCTAATTGCGCCGCTGGCGGTCTCGTTCTCCATCTTTGCTGCCTTTGGCGGCGGTGGCGTAACCCAGCCTGATGGCACCATGCTCTACCTGCAAAACGCAGCGTGGATCTGGGTACCGTTCCTGGCGGTGTTTACCCTCGCGGCATGGTTCGGCATGAACGAACTGGCGACCTCAAAAGCCTCCCTCAGCGCGCAATTGCCGGTGCTTAAGCGCTCGCATTTGTGGATCATGAGCTTCCTCTACCTGGCGACCTTCGGCTCGTTTATCGGCTTCTCCGCCGGCTTTGCGATGCTGTCAAAAACCCAGTTCCCGGAGGTGCAGATCCTGCACTTTGCCTTCTTCGGGCCGCTGGTTGGCGCGCTGGCACGTTCCGCAGGCGGCGCGATTTCCGACCGTCTTGGCGGCACGCGCGTGACGCTGGTTAACTTTGTAGTGATGGCGATCTTCAGCGCCTTGTTGTTCCTGACGCTGCCGTCGAACGGCGAGGGCGGCAACTTCACTGCCTTCTTCTGCGTCTTCCTGGTGCTGTTCCTCACTGCCGGGCTGGGCAGCGGCTCCACCTTCCAGATGATCTCCGTTATCTTCCGTAAGATGACCATGGAGCGGGTGAAAAAAGCGGGCGGTAGCGAGAGCGACGCAATGCGTGAAGCGGCGACAGAAACGGCGGCCGCGTTGGGCTTTATCTCGGCGATTGGCGCGATTGGTGGCTTCTTTATCCCGAAAGCGTTTGGTACCTCGCTGGCGCTGACCGGCTCACCGGCGGGTGCGATGAAAGTGTTCCTTGTGTTCTATATCGCCTGTGTGGTGATCACCTGGGCGATATACGGGCGTAAAAAACAATAATAAATGTAGTGTGTTGATTATCATTGCGCGGCTTCGGTCGCGCATTTTTTTGCCCTCTACATAGTTACAACATACTAATAGGCATACTGCGCCTGCATCGGCCAGCACTGTGACCGCTATCGCATCGCAGCGGCGTCTACCCCTTAATACCTGGATACCGGGATAAATCTGAATAATTCAGTAACTAAATATAATATATTTATGTGAATCAGTTAGTTACGTGAAAATCATCGATAACTCTTTGGGAGTACTCCGTTGTCAGCGCATAAATGGCGCGCTATGGCGGCTTGATCATCATCAATTCTCGTTGTCTTTGCGGGGGTTACCTTCGCGGCAAATGCAGCAATGTCGATTTAGCCAGAGAGCCGTACAGGCTCCAACAGGAGAACCCCCGATGAGTAAATTCCTGGACCGGTTTCGCTACTTTAAACAGAAAGGCGAAACCTTTGCCGATGGGCACGGCCAGCTCGTAAACACCAACCGGGACTGGGAGGATGGATACCGCAGCCGCTGGCAGCACGACAAAATCGTGCGCTCTACCCATGGCGTAAACTGCACCGGCTCGTGCAGCTGGCAGATTTTCGTCAAGAATGGCCTGGTCACCTGGGAAACCCAGCAAACGGACTACCCGCGTACCCGCCCTGATATGCCGAACCACGAACCACGCGGCTGCCCGCGCGGGGCGAGCTACTCCTGGTATCTTTACAGCGCCAACCGCCTGAAATACCCCCTGATGCGTAAGCGCCTGATCAAACTCTGGCGTGAAGCGAAAGCACAGCACAGCGATCCGGTGAATGCCTGGGCTTCTATCATTGAAGACGCTGATAAAGCGAAGAGCTTTAAGCAGGCGCGTGGCCGCGGTGGCTTTGTGCGCTCCTCCTGGCAGGAGGTGAATGAACTGATTGCCGCCTCTAACGTCTACACCGTGAAAACCTACGGCCCGGACCGCGTAGCAGGCTTCTCGCCGATCCCGGCGATGTCGATGGTCTCTTACGCCTCCGGCGCACGCTATCTGTCGCTGATTGGCGGCACCTGCCTGAGCTTCTACGACTGGTACTGCGACTTGCCACCTGCCTCACCGCAGACCTGGGGCGAGCAGACCGACGTGCCGGAATCGGCCGACTGGTACAACTCCAGCTACATCCTCGCCTGGGGCTCTAACGTGCCACAGACCCGTACCCCGGATGCGCACTTCTTTACCGAAGTTCGCTACAAAGGGACCAAAACCGTCGCCATCACTCCGGACTACGCGGAAATCGCTAAGCTGTGCGATTTGTGGCTGGCGCCGAAGCAGGGCACCGATGCGGCAATGGCTCTGGCGATGGGTCACGTGATGCTGCGTGAATTCCACCTCGATAAGCCGAGCCAGTACTTTACCGATTATGTCCGTCGCTACACCGACATGCCGATGCTGGTGATGCTGGAAGAGCGTGATGGCTACTACGCCGCGGGCCGCATGCTGCGCGCCGCCGATCTGGTGGATGCACTGGGCCAGCAGAACAACCCGGAGTGGAAAACCGTCGCGCTGGATAGCGAAGGGAATATGATCGCGCCGAACGGCTCGATTGGTTTCCGCTGGGGCGAAAAAGGGAAGTGGAACCTTGAGCAGCGTGATGGCGGCAACGGCGCGGACGTTGAGCTGACCCTCAGCCTGCTGGGCAAACACGATGACGTTGCACAGGTTGGCTTCCCCTATTTTGGCGGTGACAACACCGAGCACTTCCTGGGTGTCACGCTGGATAACATCCTGCTGCATAAACTGCCGGTCAAACGCCTGCAACTGGCGGATGGCAGCAGCGCGCTGGTAACCACCGTGTATGACCTGAACATGGCCAACTACGGTCTGGATCGCGGCCTGGGTGATGAAAACTGCGCCAGCCGTTATGACGAAATCAAAGCCTATACGCCGGCCTGGGCAGAGAAAGTGACCGGTGTACCGCAGGCGCAGATTATCCGCGTTGCCCGCGAGTTCGCCGAGAACGCCGATAAAACCCACGGTCGTTCGATGATCATCGTCGGTGCCGGGATGAACCACTGGTATCACCTCGATATGAACTATCGTGGGCTGATTAACATGCTGGTCTTCTGCGGCTGCGTTGGTCAGAGCGGCGGCGGCTGGGCGCACTATGTCGGCCAGGAAAAACTGCGTCCGCAGACCGGCTGGCAGCCGCTGGCCTTTGCCCTCGACTGGCAGCGTCCGGCGCGCCATATGAACAGCACCTCCTACTTCTATAACCACTCCAGCCAGTGGCGTTATGAAACGGTGACGGCGCAAGAGTTCCTCTCGCCGATGGCGGACAAATCCCGCTACAGCGGCCATCTGATTGATTTTAACGTCCGCGCCGAGCGTATGGGCTGGCTGCCTTCTGCGCCGCAACTGGGTACGAACCCACTGCGTATTGCTGCCGAAGCGGAAAAAGCGGGCATGTCAGCGGTGGATTACACCGTTAAGTCTCTGAAAGAGGGTTCGCTGCGCTTTGCCGCCGAGCAGCCGGAAAACGGTAAAAACCATCCGCGCAACCTCTTTATCTGGCGCTCCAACCTGCTGGGCTCCTCCGGGAAAGGGCATGAGTACATGCTCAAATATCTGCTCGGCACCGAGCACGGTATTCAGGGCCAGGATCTGGGCAAACAGGGCGGCGTAAAACCGGAAGAGGTGGAGTGGCAGGATAATGGCCTCGACGGAAAACTCGACCTGGTGGTGACGCTCGACTTCCGTCTCTCCAGCACCTGTCTCTACTCTGACATCGTGCTGCCGACCGCGACCTGGTATGAGAAAGACGACATGAATACCTCGGATATGCATCCGTTTATTCATCCGCTCTCTGCCGCCGTCGACCCGGTGTGGGAATCGAAAAGCGATTGGGAAATCTATAAAGGCATCGCCAAATCTTTCTCTGCGCTCTGCGTGGGCCATTTAGGCAAAGAGACCGATGTGGTAACGCTGCCGATCCAGCATGACTCCGCCGCCGAACTGGCGCAGCCGCTGGGCGTGAAGGACTGGAAAAAAGGCGAGTGCGATCTTATTCCGGGTAAAACTGCACCGCACATTATTCCGGTGGAGCGCGATTACCCGGCAACCTACGAGCGCTTTACCTCTATCGGCCCGTTGATGGAGAAAATCGGTAACGGCGGCAAAGGTATCGCGTGGAATACCCAGAGCGAAATGGATCTGCTGCGCAAGCTTAACTACGTGAAAGCAGATGGTCCGGCGAAAGGCCAGCCGATGCTTAATAGCGCCATCGACGCGGCAGAGATGATCCTCACCCTCGCACCGGAAACCAACGGCAACGTGGCGGTGAAAGCCTGGGCGGCGCTGAGTGAATTTACCGGTCGCGACCATACCCATCTGGCGCTGAATAAAGAGGATGAGAAGATCCGCTTCCGCGATATTCAGGCGCAGCCGCGCAAAATCATCTCCAGCCCGACCTGGTCTGGCCTGGAAGATGAGCATGTCTCTTACAACGCCGGTTATACCAACGTTCATGAGCTGATTCCGTGGCGTACGCTCTCTGGTCGTCAGCAGCTCTATCAGGATCACCAGTGGATGCGCGACTTTGGCGAAAGCCTGCTGGTCTACCGTCCGCCAATCAACACCCGTTCGGTAAAAGAGATGCTGGGCGTGAAAGGCAACGGTTACCCGGAAAAAGCGCTCAACTTCCTGACGCCTCACCAGAAGTGGGGGATCCACTCCACTTATAGCGACAACTTGCTGATGCTGACGCTCGGTCGCGGCGGCCCGATTGTCTGGCTGAGTGAAACCGACGCCAAAGAGATGGGCATTGCCGATAATGACTGGATCGAAGTCTTTAACAGCAACGGCGCACTCACCGCCCGTGCGGTGGTCAGCCAGCGCGTACCGTCCGGTATGACGATGATGTACCACGCCCAGGAGCGCATTGTGAACCTGCCAGGCTCGGAGATCACCGGCCAGCGCGGCGGCATTCACAACTCGGTCACGCGTATTACGCCGAAACCGACGCACATGATTGGCGGTTACGCGCAGCTGGCGTACGGCTTTAATTATTACGGCACGGTCGGGTCCAACCGCGATGAATTTGTGGTGGTACGTAAGATGAAAAACATTAACTGGTTGGATGGCGAAGGCAATGACCAGGTACAGGAGAGCGCAAAATGAAAATTCGTTCACAAGTCGGCATGGTGCTGAATCTCGATAAGTGCATCGGCTGTCATACCTGTTCAGTCACCTGTAAAAACGTCTGGACCAGCCGCGAAGGGATGGAGTACGCGTGGTTTAACAACGTCGAAACCAAACCGGGCACCGGTTTCCCGACCGACTGGGAAAACCAGGAGAAGTGGAAGGGTGGCTGGATCCGTAAAATTAACGGCAAGCTGCAGCCGCGCATGGGTGGCCGCGCGATGCTGCTGGGGAAAATCTTCGCTAACCCGCATCTGCCGGGCATCGATGACTACTACGAGCCGTTTGATTTTGACTATCAGAACCTGCATAACGCGCCGGAAAGCAAGCATCAGCCGATTGCGCGTCCGCGCTCGCTGATCACCGGCCAGCGGATGAACAAAATCAGTGCCGGCCCGAACTGGGAAGACGATCTCGGCGGCGAGTTTGAGAAGCTGAGCCGCGATCAGAACTTCGAAAATATGCAGAAGGCGATGTACGGCCAGTTCGAAAACACCTTCATGATGTATCTGCCGCGCCTGTGCGAGCACTGCCTGAACCCGGCCTGCGTCGCCACCTGCCCGAGCGGTGCCATCTATAAACGTGAAGAAGATGGCATTGTGCTGATCGATCAGGATAAATGCCGCGGCTGGCGCATGTGCGTTACCGGCTGCCCGTACAAAAAAATCTACTTCAACTGGAAGAGCGGCAAATCTGAGAAGTGCATCTTCTGCTATCCGCGTATCGAAGCGGGCATGCCGACGGTCTGCTCTGAAACCTGCGTAGGGCGTATTCGTTACCTCGGCGTACTGCTGTATGACGCGGATGCGATTGAGAACGCGGCCAGCACCGAAAATGAGAAAGACCTCTATCAGCGTCAGCTGGATGTCTTCCTCGATCCGCACGATCCGGCGGTGATCGCTCAGGCACTGGAAGATGGCGTACCGCAGAGCGTAATCGACGCGGCGCAGAAATCGCCGGTCTACAAAATGGCGATGGACTGGAAGCTGGCGCTGCCGCTGCACCCAGAATACCGCACGCTGCCGATGGTCTGGTATGTGCCGCCTCTGTCACCGATTCAGTCCGCTGCCGATGCGGGTGAACTGGGCAGCAACGGCATTCTGCCGGACGTCGAGAGCCTGCGTATTCCGGTGCAGTACCTGGCGAACCTGCTGACCGCCGGTGATACCCAGCCGGTGCTGCTGGCGCTGAAACGTATGCTGGCGATGCGTCACTTCAAACGGGCTGAAACCGTCGACGGCGTGATTGATACCCGTGCGCTGGAAGAGGTGGGTCTGACGGAAGCGCAGGCGCAGGAGATGTACCGCTATCTCGCCATCGCCAACTATGAAGACCGTTTTGTGGTGCCGTCCAGCCATCGTGAACTGGCGCGTGAAGCCTTCCCGGAGAAGAGCGGGTGTGGCTTTAGCTTCGGTGATGGGTGTCATGGTTCGGATAACAAATTCAACCTGTTCAACAGCCGCCGCATCGATGCGGTGAATGTGACAGTGAAAACGGAGCCGCACGCATGATTGAACTGCTGGTTATCTCCCGCCTGCTTGAGTACCCGGATGCTGCCCTGTGGCAGCATCAGCAGGAGCTGTTTGATGCGCTGGCCTCCGGCGACAATTTGTCGAAAGCGGATGCCCAGCAGGTAGGCATTTTTTTACGTGACCTGACTTTGCAGGATCTGCTCGATGCCCAGGCTACCTACAGCGAGCTGTTCGATCGTGGTCGCGCCACCTCGCTGCTGCTGTTCGAACATGTGCACGGTGAATCGCGCGATCGTGGCCAGGCGATGGTGGACCTGCTGGCGCAGTATGAGCGCCACGGGCTGCAGCTCGACAGTCGCGAGCTGCCGGACCATCTGCCGCTCTATCTGGAGTATCTGGCGCAGTTACCAGCCGCTGAAGCGATTGGCGGTTTACAGGATATCGCGCCGATCCTGGCGCTGTTACAGGCGCGCTTACAGCAGCGTGAAAGCCACTACGCCTCGCTGTTTGATGCGCTGTTGACGCTGACGAAAACCGCGGTGGATAACGCGCAGGTGGCGGAAAAAATTGCCGGCGAAGCGCGTGACGATACGCCGCAGGCGCTGGACGCGGTGTGGGAAGAGGAGCAGGTGAAGTTCTTTGCTGAACAGGGCTGTGGCGATTCTGACATTACTGCGCACCAGCGTCGTTTTGCCGGTGCCGTCGCGCCGCAATATCTGAATATCTCAACAGGAGGAGAGCGCTAATGCACTTCCTTAATATGTTCTTCTTTGACATCTATCCCTATATGGCGGGCGCAATCTTCCTGATTGGCAGCTGGCTGCGGTATGACTATGGGCAGTACAGCTGGCGCGCGGGCTCGAGCCAGATGCTCGACCGTAAAGGGATGAACATTGCGTCAAACCTGTTCCATTTAGGCATCCTCGGGATTTTCGCCGGTCACTTTCTTGGCATGCTGACGCCGCACTGGATGTACGAATCCTTCCTGCCGATTGAAGTGAAGCAGAAGATGGCGATGATCGGCGGCGGTGCCAGCGGCGTGCTGTGCCTGGTCGGCGGTCTGATGCTGCTCAAACGCCGTCTCTTTAACCCGCGTATTCGTGCCACCTCGACGGCGGCAGATATTCTGATCATGACCCTGCTGATGGTGCAGTGTACGCTCGGTTTGCTTACCATTCCGTTCTCCGCGCAGCATATGGACGGCAGTGAAATGATGAAGCTGGTGGCCTGGGCGCAGTCTGTGGTGACCTTCCATACCGGCGCCTCAGCGCATCTCGATGGCGTTGCTTTTATTTACCGCGTGCATCTGGTGCTCGGCATGACGTTGTTTGTGCTCTTCCCGTTCTCACGCCTGGTGCATATCTGGAGCGCGCCAGTGGAGTATTTAACGCGTAAATACCAGATTGTCCGCGCCCGCCGCTGATAACGCTGGATTGACGATGATAAACCCTGCTGCGGCAGGGTTTTTTGTTTTCGGCGCGGTGCGGTTTGCGTGCCGGATGGCGGCTGCGCCTTATCCGGCCTACGGGTTGGCACGATGCAGAACCGGGCATGTTGCACGATTCAACATTGGGCGCTGGTTTTGTAGGCCTGATAAGCGAAGCGCCATCGGGCAATAGAGCGGTTGCAGAACTGGTAAATATAAAAGAAGGGTAGCGGAATAAGCAGGGGGGAAGGATTACTCGTCGCTGCGCGCCTCGCCCTTCGGGTCGTTGCCTGCGGCAACGCTCTCTCGCGATGCTCGAGTCGAACCCTGGTCGAAGCTTCTCATCCTTCCCCGAATGGAGAATATGGAGGAGTAGAGAGTGTATTGAGTGGGGAGTTATTTAAGAGATGGTGGTGGGGGAAGGATTACTCGTCGCTGCGCTCCTCGCCCTTCGGGTCGTTGCCTGCGGCAACGCTCTCTCGCGATACTCGAGTCGAACCTTAGTCGAAGCTTCTCATCCTTCCCCGAATGGAGAATATGAGTGAACAGAACGCGTATAAAAGTGGGGAGTATCAGAGAGATGGTGGTGGGGGAAGGATTCGAACCTTCGAAGTCTGTGACGGCAGATTTA
>NZ_JACVTW010000016.1:0-91052 GCF_016624785.1 Kosakonia sp. S42
CCTGCCTGTCACGCAGGGGGTCGCGGGTTCGAGTCCCGTCCGTTCCGCCACCCTAATTAGGGGCGTAGTTCAATTGGTAGAGCACCGGTCTCCAAAACCGGGTGTTGGGGGTTCGAGTCCCTCCGCCCCTGCCAGAAATAATCCTTAGCATCTGCTAAGGATTTTTTTTTGCCTTTTTTCAGGCAAATCACCTCTTGCGCTAGTACCTTTCTGATACTTCAAAAGATCTGAAGAGCATCCTTGCCCTTCAGAACGCCCTATTCGATAACGTTAACCTTCAAAAGATCCTTTATCTGGTTCTGTTTATCACTGTTTTGCAGCCAAATCGCATATAACGGGCGAGACAATGTTTCTGTGTCCATCACAGGATAAAGACTCTCTTTCGGCTCAGCCCACGAAACCGGTAACCAGGTACAACCATTCAGTTTTGGTAATTGCTGATGGGCCACTTCCGCTGAACTGGTCGTTAAAGTCGGCACATCATCACTGGCGATCAACCCAGACTCATGCTGCTGAAAATCCGGCCCCCATTCCAGGCGCAAATAATTGAGATCGCTTTTCTTCTTCTCTGGCTCGGCGCTATAGAGAGCAAGCGTGAAATGGCCTAATAACTGGCTGCTGAACTCATCCATCTTTGGCGTCTCGGTCGTTATCAGTAGATCGAGTTGCCTCTCATGTAATTGTTTTACCAGAGATTGTCGTTGGGCAATGCGCGCTTCAAACTGAAGGTTATCTTGCAAATGGTAAAGCCGTGAGAGCCAGTCACTCAGCATGCATTCCCAAAGCGATGCGCTGGCACCAATTGAAAATTGATGGTGCCGAGAGGTATGCGCGACCTCTTTACGGGCGGCTTGCCAGGTACTCATAAGCGTTTCTGCATAGGGCAGCAGCTTCTCGCCGGCCGCGGTCAGGCGAATATTATTACGATGGCGGGTGAAGAGATTAACCCCCAGCTGGTTCTCCAGTTGGCGAATACGAAAGCTCACCGCGGATTGCGTCAGATAAAGTGCTTCCGCTGCGCGCCCGAAGTGACGAGTCCTGCTCACTTCGAGGAAAGTTTTTAACAATTCCGTATCCACTGTTTTCTCCGCAAAATTTTTTGTCGTAATGATTTAAATGTTTTGTTTTACACTCTGTCAAGCGTAACTAATACTCCGCGCCATAAATAGCTCGGCCAAAGAATTAGGAGCGTGCAGGATGGCGGAAAGCTTTACGACGACTAATCGTTTTTTCGACAATAAAAATTATCCTCGCGGGTTTTCCCGTCACGGTGATTTCACCATCAAAGAGGCGCAACTGCTTGAACGTCATGGTTATGCTTTTAACGAGCTGGAACTCGGCAAGCGTGAACCGGTGACTGAAGAAGAGAACCAGTTTGTTGCCGTTTGCCGTGGTGAGCGTGAACCCAACACGGAAGCTGAACGTGTATGGATCAAGTATATGGCACGTATTAAACGTCCGAAGCGTTTCCATACTCTCTCAGGTGGAAAACCGCAGATGGAAGGCGCGGAAGATTACACTGAATCCGAGGATTAAGAAAAAAGGGGCTACGGCCCCTTTTTTTATGCCAACATATTTTGCAGATGAATGAGTAGCCTGTCGATTGCCCGATAACTTAACGCTTCCTGCAGATGTTCCCGACGAATGGTTTCCTGCTTTTCAAGATCCGCGATGGTTCTGGCTACCTTCAGTAACCGCTGCCAGGCGCGTACGGATAAACCCAGCCGTGTCAGCGTCTCTTCCAGCCATTTCCCATCTTCTTTCGTCAGTGCACAGAAGCGCCTGGTTTCACTGCTCTCCAGCTGCGCGTTGAGCTTATGCTGGCGTTGATGCTGTCGCGCCTGCGCCTCAACTACTCGCGCACGAACAGCATTACTGCCTTCACCCCCTTGTTGAGGTTCACTCATTAAACCGCGTGTGGGCAACGGTATCTCCAGGGAGAGATCGAAGCGGTCGAGGAAAGGGCCGGATAACTTTCCCAGGTAACGTAATGTTTGCTCTGGCGAACAGCGATTATGTTTGCCCTGATAATGGCCGGTTGGGCTTGGATTCATAGCTGCGATCAATTGAAAGCGGGCGGGGAAAGTGACTTTTGCCCTGGTGCGTGAAATATGGATCTGCCCGGATTCAATTGGTTCACGTAATGCATCGAGAACGCGGCGTTCAAACTCGGGGAGTTCATCAAGAAAAAGCACGCCATTATGCGCCAGAGAGATCTCGCCCGGTGCTGGTATCGATCCTCCACCAACCATGGCAGTTAATGAGGCGCTGTGGTGCGGCGATCGAAAGGGCCTGTGCTTCCAGTGACGGGTCAAGCTCGCGCTATTGATTAAGCTCATCACCGCCGCGCTCTCTAATGCTTCGGTATTAGAGAGCGGAGGAAGTAAGCCGCTCATTCGGCTGGCCAGCATGGTTTTCCCCGTACCCGGCGGGCCAATCAGAAGCAAGTTATGTCCTCCGGCCGCTTTAATTTCCAGCGCACGTTTCCCTTGCTCCTGACCGATAATGTCCCGCAAATCTTCTCTGCGCTCATCCTCCAGCTCAGCCAGGGGAGCAGGGTTCAACAACGTCTGTTTACCTTCCAGAAACGCACACACCTCCAGAAGATGATTCGCCACCAGGCACGCCTGGGTCTCAGCCAGACTCGCTTCCGCTTCGTTCTCTTTCGCAATAACAATTCGCCTGTTAGCCTTCACGGCTTCCATAACGCACGAGATAGCGCCGGGAACGCCGCGTAACGCGCCCGTAAGCGCTAACTCACCCACGAATTCGTAATGGTCGAGTGATGCCGCGTTCACCTGCTCAGAGGCTGCCAGGAGCGCGATAGCGATAGGTAAGTCATATCGTCCACCCTCCTTAGGGAGATCTGCGGGTGCCAGGTTAATGGTGATCCGCTTTGCGGGGAAATCATAACCACTATTGATAACGGCACTACGTACGCGATCCCGGGCCTCTTTCACCGTTGTCTCAGGCAGCCCGACAATGGTTAACCCCGGCAGCCCATTGCTGATATGGACTTCGACGGTCACAAGCGGCGCGGCGACACCTAATACCGCTCTTGTATAGATTACTGACAACGCCATAGACCCTCCTTGTCGATAGCATTATCTTGCCGCCTCCAGCTTGTTTCATCAGGCAGATATCGTTACTACGCGTTTGTTTCCAACATATCGCTGCAATTTCATATGTGTTTCCCCACGCTGGAAGGAAGATCGCACTTTGCTAACCAGACTATAAATCCTGAAATATTTTCACCTCATATTTTTGCTATATAAAACAAGCGCTTTTAAGTTAATCCTCTTGCCTGTCAAAAGAGGCGTCATAATTTTTTCTTGTGCCTCATTGCAAATCTGTGTTAACTCTTTAGGCATTCCTTCGAACATGAAGCAAGAACAGACAACTATGACAGCCCTTCTACGAGTGATTAGCCTTATCGTGATTAGCGTGGTGGTGATTCTTATCCCACCGTGCGGGGCTGCACTTGGACGAGGAAAGGCTTAAAAATCAAGCCTTAACGAACTAAGACCCCCGCACCGAAAGGTCCGGGGGTTTTTTTATCACCAAAAAACGCAAATCAGGAACAGAAATGAATATCAGCATAAAATTCTGTTTCTCACGATATTCGACGGGGATGTAGCTATGAATGGAGCACAATGGGTGGTACATGCGTTGCGAGCGCAGCAGGTCGATACGGTTTTCGGCTATCCTGGCGGTGCAATCATGCCGGTTTACGATGCGCTATATGACGGCGGCGTGGAACACCTATTGTGTCGGCATGAGCAGGGCGCGGCGATGGCGGCCATCGGTTATGCTCGCGCAACGGGTAAAACCGGCGTCTGCATCGCCACTTCTGGCCCTGGTGCGACAAACTTAATCACCGGTCTTGCGGATGCGCTGCTGGATTCCGTTCCGGTGGTGGCGATCACCGGGCAGGTTGCTGCGCCGCTGATTGGCACTGACGCTTTTCAGGAAGTGGATGTGCTGGGCATGTCCCTCTCCTGTACCAAACACAGCTTCCTGGTGGACTCCCTGGATGCGCTGCCGCGCGTGATGGCGGAAGCGTTTCATATCGCCAACTCCGGCCGCCCCGGCCCGGTGTTAGTTGATATCCCGAAAGATATTCAGCTCGCCGTCGGTAACTGGGAGCCTCACTTCGTTACTGAGCAAGAGGAGGTTGCATTTCCACAGGCTGAGGTTTATCAGGCCGCAGAGATGCTCGCTCAGGCGAAAAAACCGATGCTCTACGTTGGCGGCGGCGTTGGGATGGCGCAAGCGGTTCCCGCCCTGCGCGCGTTCCTGGCAGAAACGAACATGCCGATTGCCTGCACGTTGAAAGGCTTAGGCGCGGTAGCATCTGACTACCCCTATTATCTTGGTATGCTGGGCATGCACGGCACGAAAGCGGCTAACTTTGCCGTACAGGAGTGTGATTTGCTGATTGCCGTTGGCGCGCGTTTTGATGATCGTGTGACCGGCAAACTGAACACCTTCGCGCCTCATGCTCGCGTTATCCATATGGATATCGACCCGGCAGAGATGAGCAAGCTGCGCCAGGCGCACGTTGCCTTGCAGGGCGATTTAAATGCGCTGCTCCCTGCGCTGCAACAGCAGTTGGCGATCGATGAGTGGCGTCAATACTGTGCCGATCTGCGCCACGAGCATGCCTGGCGCTACGATCACCCCGGCGAGGCGATCTATGCTCCGCTGCTGTTAAAGCAGCTTTCCGATCGCAAAGCGGAAAATAGCGTCGTGACGACAGATGTTGGCCAGCATCAGATGTGGGCTGCCCAGCACCTGAGCTTCACCCGTCCGGAAAATTTCATCACCTCCAGCGGCTTAGGCACCATGGGCTTTGGCCTGCCCGCCGCCGTTGGCGCGCAGGTTGCGCGTCCGGAGGATACGGTAATCTGTATCTCCGGTGACGGCTCCTTCATGATGAATGTGCAGGAGCTGGGCACCGTAAAACGCAAGCAGTTACCGCTGAAGATCGTTTTACTCGATAACCAGCGATTAGGAATGGTTCGCCAATGGCAGCAGTTGTTCTTCAATGAGCGTTACAGTGAAACCACCCTGACCGATAACCCCGATTTCCTCATGCTGGCCAACGCCTTCGGCATCCCAGGCCAACACATTACCCGTAAAGACCAGGTTGAAGCGGCACTTGACGCAATGCTCTCAAGCGATGGGCCCTATCTGCTTCATGTCTCGATCGACGAACTCGAGAATGTCTGGCCGCTGGTGCCGCCCGGTGCCAGTAACTCACAAATGCTGGAGAAATTATCATGATGCACCATGACGTCGCTGTTGAAGCCCGCTTTAATCCGGAAACCTTAGAACGCGTGCTGCGCGTAGTGCGCCACCGTGGCTTTCAGGTATGTGCCATGAACATGGAAACGGCCTGCGATGCGCGCAACATAAATATTGAATTGACCGTTGCCAGCCCGCGGCCTGTCGAATTACTGTTTAGCCAGTTGAGCAAACTTGTCGACGTTGCCAGGGTCGATATCCGGCAGCGCGCTACATCATCATCATCACAACAAATCCGCGCGTAAGCGCAAAAGGAAGCATAATGACGACGAAAAAAGCAGACTACATTTGGTCCAATGGCGAGATGGTACGTTGGGAAGACGCGAAAGTTCACGTAATGTCTCACGCATTGCACTACGGTACGTCTGTGTTTGAAGGTATTCGCTGCTACGACTCCTACAAAGGGCCGGTTGTTTTCCGCCATCGTGAGCATATGCAACGTCTGCGCGACTCCGCCAAAATCTACCGCTTCCCGGTCTCCCAGAGCGTTGACGATCTGATGGAAGCGTGCCGCGCGGTGATCCGCAAAAATAATCTGACCAGCGCCTATATCCGTCCGCTGGTGTTTGTTGGTGATGTTGGCATGGGCGTTAACCCGCCGGCAGACTACACCACCGATGTCATCATCGCCGCCTTCCCGTGGGGCGCCTATCTGGGCGCAGAAGCGCTGGATCAGGGCATTGATGCGATGGTCTCCTCCTGGAATCGCGTAGCACCGAACACTATTCCAACTGCTGCGAAAGCGGGCGGTAACTATCTCTCCTCCCTGCTGGTCGGTAGCGAAGCGCGCCGCCATGGTTATCAGGAAGGTATCGCGCTGGACGTTCACGGTTATATCTCTGAAGGCGCGGGCGAAAACCTCTTCGAAGTGAAAGATGGCATCCTGTTTACCCCGCCGTTCACCTCCTCTGCGCTGCCGGGTATTACCCGCGACGCCATCATCAAGCTGGCAAAAGATCTCGGTATCGAAGTGCGCGAGCAGGTGTTGTCTCGCGAATCGCTCTACCTGGCTGACGAAGTATTTATGTCCGGCACAGCGGCTGAAATCACGCCGGTGCGCAGCGTCGATGGTATTCAGGTTGGCGAAGGTCGCTGCGGCCCGGTTACCAAACGTATTCAGCAAGCATTCTTTGGCCTCTTCACCGGTGAAACGGAAGATAAATGGGGCTGGTTGGATCAAGTTAATCCATAAATACCCGTCATACTTCAGGTTGTCGGTGTGTTGGCGACACGCGTTCAGCCCAGTCACTTACTTATGTAAGCTCCTGGGAATTCGCTCGCTTGTCGCCTTCCTGCAACCCGAATTATTTAGGGTAGAGCAAATAAATATGGGATGGCACGCACCATCCCATCGACAAGAGAGACGGGAGTAAAGAGCATGCCTAAGTATCGTTCCGCCACCACCACACATGGGCGCAATATGGCGGGCGCCCGCGCGCTGTGGCGCGCTACCGGAATGACCGATGACGATTTCGGTAAGCCGATCATTGCCGTCGTCAACTCGTTTACCCAGTTCGTGCCAGGCCACGTTCACCTGCGCGATCTCGGTAAGCTGGTTGCGGAGCAGATCGAAGCCGCAGGCGGCGTGGCGAAAGAGTTTAATACCATCGCCGTGGATGACGGCATCGCCATGGGTCACGGCGGCATGCTTTACTCTCTGCCTTCGCGTGAACTGATCGCCGACTCCGTTGAATATATGGTAAATGCCCACTGCGCCGACGCGATGGTGTGCATCTCCAACTGCGACAAAATCACCCCGGGGATGTTGATGGCCTCTCTGCGCCTCAACGTTCCGGTCATTTTTGTCTCCGGCGGCCCGATGGAAGCCGGGAAAACCAAACTCTCCGACCAGATCATCAAACTCGATCTGGTGGATGCGATGATTCAGGGCGCTGACCCGAAAGTCTCCGACGATCAGAGCGAGCAGGTTGAACGCTCCGCCTGCCCGACCTGCGGCTCCTGCTCCGGCATGTTTACCGCCAACTCGATGAACTGCCTGACCGAAGCGCTCGGCCTGTCGCAGCCGGGTAACGGTTCGCTGCTGGCCACCCACGCCGATCGCAAAGAGCTCTTTATCAATGCTGGCAAACGCATTGTTGAGCTGACCAAACGTTACTACGAGCAGGATGATGAAACCGCGCTGCCGCGCGCGATCGCCTGCAAAGAAGCGTTTGAAAACGCCATGACGCTGGATATCGCCATGGGTGGCTCCACCAATACCGTGCTGCACCTGCTGGCAGCAGCGCAGGAAGCGGAAATTGATTTCACCATGAGTGATATCGACCGTCTCTCCCGCCATGTGCCGCAGCTGTGCAAAGTGGCACCGAGCACACAGAAGTACCACATGGAAGATGTTCACCGCGCGGGCGGCGTGCTGGGCATTCTGGGCGAGCTGGATCGCGCCGGTCTGCTCAACCGTGAGGTAAAAAACGTGCTCGGCCTGACGCTGCCGCAGACGCTGGAAAAATATGATGTGATGCTGACCCAGGACGAGGCGGTGAAAACCATGTTCCGCGCGGGTCCGGCAGGCATCCGCACCACCCAGGCGTTCTCGCAGAATTGCCGCTGGGATACGCTGGATGACGATCGCGCCGAAGGGTGTATCCGCTCCCTTGAGCACGCTTACAGCCAGGAGGGCGGTCTGGCGGTGCTGTACGGCAACTTCGCGGAGAACGGCTGTATCGTCAAGACCGCAGGCGTTGATGACAGCAACCTGACCTTTACCGGCCCGGCGAAAGTGTATGAAAGCCAGGATGCGGCGGTTGAAGCGATCCTCGGCGGGAAAGTGGTCGCGGGCGATGTGGTGGTTATTCGTTATGAAGGGCCGAAAGGCGGGCCGGGCATGCAAGAGATGCTCTATCCGACCAGCTTCCTGAAATCAATGGGCCTCGGCAAAGCGTGCGCGCTGATCACCGACGGTCGTTTCTCTGGCGGCACCTCTGGCCTCTCTATTGGCCACGTTTCACCGGAAGCTGCCAGCGGCGGCAATATTGGTCTGATTGAGGATGGCGACATCATCGCAATTGATATCCCGAACCGCGGCATCCAGCTGCAGCTGAGTGACCGCGATCTGGCGGCCCGCCGCGAAGCGCAGGAAGCCCGTGGCGATAAAGCCTGGACCCCGGTTAACCGTGAGCGTCAGGTCTCCTTTGCGCTGCGTGCTTACGCCACTCTCGCTACCAGTGCGGATAAAGGCGCAGTACGCGACAAATCCAAACTGGGAGGTTAATGATGGCCGACGCCCAACCCCTCTCTGCCGCCCCCGAAGGGGCGGAGTATCTGCGCGCCGTGCTGCGCGCGCCGGTCTATGAAGTGGCCCAGGTCACGCCACTGCAGAAGATGGAGAAGATCTCTGCCCGGCTGGATAACGTTGTGCTGGTGAAGCGGGAAGACCGCCAGCCGGTGCACAGCTTTAAGCTGCGCGGGGCCTACGCGATGATTGCTGGCCTGAGCGCAGAGCAGAAAGCCCACGGCGTGATCACCGCTTCGGCGGGCAACCACGCCCAGGGCGTGGCGCTATCATCCACCCGGCTCGGCATCAAATCGCTGATTGTGATGCCGGTCGCGACGGCAGATATCAAAGTCGATGCTGTGCGCGCGTTTGGCGGCGAAGTGCTGCTCCATGGCGCAAACTTTGACGAAGCGAAGGCCAAAGCGATTGCCCTTTCACAGCAGCAGGGCTACACCTTTGTGCCGCCGTTCGATCACCCGATGGTGATTGCCGGTCAGGGTACGCTGGCGCTGGAGCTGTTGCAGCAGGATGCGCATATCGATCGCATCTTTGTGCCGGTCGGCGGCGGTGGGCTGGCGGCGGGCGTCGCGGTATTGATTAAACAGCTGATGCCGCAAATCAAAGTGATTGCTGTTGAAGCGGAAGATTCCGCCTGCCTGAAGGCGGCACTGGACGCCGGTTATCCGGTCGACCTGCCGCGCGTGGGGCTGTTTGCCGAAGGCGTGGCGGTCAAACGCATCGGTGATGAGACCTTCCGGCTCTGCCAGGCTTATCTTGATGACATCATCACCGTTGATAGCGATGCCATCTGCGCGGCAATGAAAGATCTGTTTGAAGATGTCCGCGCGGTGGCGGAACCGTCAGGCGCGCTGGCGCTGGCGGGGATGAAAAAGTATATCGCCAAACATAATATTCGCGGCGAACGGCTGGCGCATGTGCTCTCCGGCGCGAACGTCAATTTCCACGGCCTGCGCTATGTTTCCGAGCGCTGTGAGCTGGGCGAACAGCGCGAAGCGCTGCTGGCGGTCACCATTCCGGAAGAGAAGGGCAGCTTCCTCAAATTCTGCCAACTGCTGGGCGGCCGCTCGGTGACGGAATTTAACTACCGTTTTGCGGATGCGAAGGATGCCTGCATTTTTGTCGGCGTGCGCCTGAGCCGCGGGCTGGAAGAGCGCAAAGAGATCCTCGCTCTGCTGCATGAAGGCGGCTACAGCGTGGTGGATCTCTCCGATGATGAGATGGCGAAGCTGCACGTGCGCTATATGGTGGGTGGGCGCCCGTCTAAGCCGTTGCAGGAGCGTCTTTACAGCTTCGAGTTCCCGGAGTCGCCGGGCGCACTGCTGAAATTCCTGCATACGCTAGGCACGCACTGGAATATCTCGCTGTTCCATTACCGCAGCCACGGCACCGATTACGGGCGCGTGCTGGCGGCGTTTGAGCTGGGCGAGCATGAGCCGGATTTCGAAACCCGGCTTAATGAACTGGGCTATGAGTGTCACGATGAGACCCATAACCCGGCATTTCGCTTCTTCCTCGCCGGTTAATGTCCCGGCAGGATCTGCCAGAACGCGTTAATAAGCGGCTCATGCAGCCGCTTTTTTTGTGCGCAGACGCCAAGCTCGAACGGTGTTTTTTCATCGCTACGCTCAAGGATCATCACGCGGTTGCGCACCGGTTCAGGGCTATTCTCCAGCACCACTTCCGGGATTAGCGCCACGCCACAGCCCAGCGCAACCATCGAAACCATCGCTTCGTGGCCGCCGACGGTGGCATAAATCGACGGGTTGCTGATTTTATGGCGGCGGAACCAGAGCTCAATACGGCGGCGCACCGGCCCCTGATCCGGCAGAATAAATGGCACTGTCGACCAGTCCGGATCGGGCTGCGAGACCTGGTTGCGTACCGGGCAGGGCAGCGCCGGGGCAATCAGCACGACCGCGAGATTCTCCAGCATTGAAAAGGCTACGGCACCCGGCAACGTTTCCGGTTTGCCGGCAATCGCCAGATCCGCTTCGCCAGTCACCACTTTTTCCATCGCATCGGCGGCATCGCCGGTAGAGAGCTTAATCTCCACCGACGGGTGTTCCGCGCGAAAGCGATCGAGTATCGGTGGTAAATGGCTGTACGCCGCGGTCACAGAACAGAAGAGATGTAGTTCGCCGGAGAGTGAAGGGCCTTGCTGATCGAGAGTGTGCCGCAGCTGCTGATACTGCAATAACGTCTGCTGGGCAAAAACCCGCAGCTCTTCGCCCGCTTCGGTCAGCGTGACGGTGCGGTTATCACGTACAAAGAGCGGTTGGCCGAGATCTTCTTCCAGCCGCTGGATCTGGCGCGAAAGTGTCGAGGGGCTGACGTGCATGGCGCGCGCACTGCGGCCAAAATTGCGGCTCTCCGCCAGGTGCAGAAACATTTTCAGATCGCGTAAATCCATGAGACCCGCTCCACAAAATTACATTGCAAAAATTGCAATGTCACATTGTTAATATATCAATTTAAGCAACGCATTTCCTGACATATAGTGGGTTCAACCTCGCGCAACAGCGAATCGAACAATAAGCACGACACAACATCTACGGAGTACACCATGGCTAACTACTTTAATACACTGAACCTGCGCCAGCAGCTGGCGCAGCTGGGCAAATGTCGCTTTATGACGCGTGAAGAATTTGCTGATGGCGCAAGCTACCTTCAGGGTAAAAAAGTGGTCATCGTCGGCTGTGGCGCACAGGGTCTCAACCAGGGGCTGAATATGCGTGACTCCGGTCTGGATATCGCTTACGCCCTGCGTGCAGAAGCCATTGCTGAGAAGCGCGCCTCCTGGCGTAAAGCGACTGAAAACGGTTTTAAAGTCGGCACTTACGAAGAGTTGATCCCGCAGGCGGATCTGGTGGTGAACCTGACGCCGGACAAACAGCACTCTGACGTTGTGCGTACGGTTCAGCCGCTGATGAAAGATGGCGCGGCGCTTGGTTACTCTCACGGTTTCAACATCGTCGAAGTGGGCGAGCAGATCCGTAAAGATATCACCGTAGTAATGGTGGCACCGAAGTGTCCGGGTACCGAAGTGCGCGAAGAGTATAAGCGTGGTTTCGGCGTGCCGACGCTGATTGCGGTTCACCCGGAAAACGATCCGAAAGGCGAAGGCATGGCGATTGCCAAAGCCTGGGCCGCAGCGACCGGCGGTCATCGCGCTGGCGTGCTGGAATCCTCCTTCGTTGCCGAAGTGAAATCTGACCTGATGGGCGAGCAGACTATCCTCTGCGGCATGTTGCAGGCGGGTTCGCTGCTCTGCTTTGACAAGCTGGTGGCGGAAGGTACCGATCCGGCTTATGCGGAAAAACTGATTCAGTTTGGCTGGGAGACCATCACCGAAGCGCTGAAGCAGGGCGGTATCACACTGATGATGGATCGACTCTCCAACCCGGCCAAACTGCGTGCTTACGCGCTCTCCGAGCAGCTGAAAGGCATTATGGCGCCGCTGTTCCAGAAGCATATGGATGACATCATCTCCGGCGAATTCTCCTCCGGCATGATGGCAGACTGGGCGAACGACGATAAGAAACTGCTGACCTGGCGTGAAGAGACCGGTAAAACCGCGTTTGAAACCGCGCCGCAGTATGAAGGCAAAATCAGCGAGCAGGAGTACTTCGACAAAGGCGTACTGATGATCGCGATGGTGAAAGCGGGTGTTGAGCTGGCATTCGAAACCATGGTCGCTTCCGGCATCATCGAAGAGTCGGCTTACTACGAGTCTCTGCACGAGCTGCCGCTGATCGCCAATACCATCGCGCGTAAGCGTCTGTACGAAATGAACGTGGTGATCTCCGATACCGCCGAGTACGGTAACTACCTCTTCTCATACGCCTGTGTGCCGCTGCTGAAAGAGTTTATGACCACGCTGCAGACCGGCGACCTGGGCAAAGCGATTGCTGAAGGTGCGGTAGATAACGCGCAGCTGCGCGATGTGAATGAAGCGATTCGCAGCCATGAGATTGAGAAAGTGGGTCACAAACTGCGTGGGTATATGAAAGATATGAAGCGTATCGCCGTCGCAGGCTGATTTTCGCAGAACAGTAACAGAAGCCCGGTAAATGCTACCGGGCTTTTTTATTAGTTGCGGTACAGCACTTTGATGATGTGGTAACCGAACTGGGTGTGCAGCGGGCCGGTTGGCTCCAGCACCGGGCAGGAGAAGACCACTTTATCGAACGCCGGAACCATCTGGCCCTGGCGGAATTCGCCTAAGTGACCGCCCTTTTTGCCTGACGGGCAGATAGAGTGTTTTTTCGCCAGCTTCTCGAAATCGCCGCCGTTTTTGATCTGCTCCAGCAGGTCCAGCGCCAGTTTCTCTTCTTTAACAAGGATATGCAGTGCTGCTGCGGTTTTTGCCATGATCGTGCCTTGAGTGAGGTTATTGAGGCTGGCTATACTACCACGCCTTTATACACTTCGGCCTTCAGCCTGCCTCTTTGTTGGCCCGTCGTCGCCTTGCCGAATCGGTGTATTTTCCCTGACTTTCATTGAGTGATGTTTCTTTATGCGTTTAAACCCCGGACAACAACAAGCCGTCGAATTTGTCACCGGACCTTGCCTGGTGCTTGCAGGCGCGGGATCCGGTAAAACACGCGTGATCACTAATAAGATCGCCCACCTGATCCGCGGCTGCGGCTATCAGGCGAAGCATATTGCCGCCGTCACCTTTACCAATAAAGCGGCGCGCGAAATGAAAGAGCGCGTGGCACAGACGTTGGGGCGTAAAGAGGCGCGCGGCTTGATGATCTCAACTTTCCATACGCTGGGCCTGACCATCATCAAGCGTGAGTATGCTGCGCTGGGCATGAAAGCCAATTTCTCACTGTTTGACGATACCGATCAGGTAGCGTTGCTCAAGGATCTTACCGAAGGGGTGATCGATGACGATAAGGTCGTGCTGCAACAGCTGATCTCAACGATCTCCAACTGGAAAAACGATCTGCTGACGCCGCAGCAGGCTGCCGCGCAGGCGGCGGGCGAACGGGATCGCATTTTCGCGCACTGCTATGGTCTCTACGACGCGCATATGAAGGCGTGTAACGTTCTCGACTTTGACGATCTGATTTTGCTGCCGACGCTGCTGTTACAGCGCAATGAAGAGGTGCGCGAGCGCTGGCAGAACAAAATCCGCTATCTGCTGGTGGATGAGTATCAGGACACCAACACCAGCCAGTATGAGCTGGTAAAACTGCTGGTTGGCCAGCGCGCGCGCTTTACGGTGGTAGGGGATGACGATCAGTCGATCTACTCCTGGCGTGGTGCGCGACCGCAAAACCTCGTTCTGTTAAGCCAGGATTTCCCTGCGTTACAGGTGGTGAAGCTGGAGCAGAACTACCGATCTTCCGGGCGCATTCTGAAAGCGGCCAACATCCTGATTGCCAATAACCCGCACGTTTTTGAAAAGCGGCTCTTTTCGGAACTGGGCTACGGCACCGAGTTGAAAGTCCTCAGCGCCAACCATGATGAGCATGAGGCCGAGCGCGTCACCGGCGAGCTGATCGCCCATCACTTTATCAATAAAACGCAATATAAGGATTATGCGATCCTCTATCGCGGCAACCACCAGTCGCGCGTGTTTGAAAAATTCCTGATGCAGAACCGTATTCCTTACAAAATTTCCGGCGGCACCTCATTCTTCTCGCGCCCGGAAATTAAGGATCTGCTCGCTTACTTGCGCATACTTACCAATAGCGATGATGACAGCGCTTTTCTGCGCATCGTTAATACGCCGAAGCGCGAGATTGGTTCCGCGACGCTGCAAAAACTGGGCGAATGGGCGATGGTGCGCAATAAGAGCCTGTTTGCCGCCAGCTTTGATGTCGGCCTCAACCAGACGCTCACCGGGCGTGGTTATGAAGCGTTAACGCGCTTTACCCAATGGTTAGGCGAAATCCAGCGGCTTGCGGAGCGCGAACCGATCGCCGCAGTGCGCGATTTAATCCACGGCATTGATTACGAATCCTGGCTATTTGAAACCTCGCCCAGCCCGAAAGCCGCTGAGATGCGGATGAAAAACGTCAATACGCTGTTTGGCTGGATGACGGAGATGCTCGAAGGCAATGAGCTGGATGAAGCAATGACGCTGGCCGAAGTGGTCACGCGCTTTACCCTGCGCGATATGATGGAGCGCGGCGAAAGCGATGATGAAGCGGATCAGGTGCAGTTAATGACCCTTCACGCTTCGAAAGGCCTCGAATTCCCCTATGTCTTTTTAGTCGGCATGGAGGAGGGGCTGTTACCGCACCAGAGCAGTATTGATGAGGATAACGTCGACGAAGAGCGACGTCTGGCTTATGTAGGCATTACCCGCGCACAAAAAGAGCTGATCTTTACCCTGTGCAAAGAGCGTCGCCAGTATGGCGAGCTCGTGCGCCCGGAGCCGAGCCGCTTCTTGCTGGAGCTGCCGCAGGACGATCTTATTTGGGAGCAGGAGCGTAAAGTTATCAGCGCTGAAGAGCGGATGCATAAAGGCCAGGCGAACGTCGCTAATATTCGTGCCATGCTGGCCAAAGCGAAAGGCCAATAAAATAAGCGGAAGCTTCCCGAATAAACATCAGGAAGCTTCTGTTTTTATTTCTTTAAATATTATTCGGAAATTTATTTTCTATTGAAGCATATTTATTGTATGCTTCATTTTCTTCGTTATTAATCGTGACCCTCTTCTCACTCTTATTAAATGTAGAGATATATCTCGTATAATCTTTGACATTATCAAATGGCGCTTGTAGTTTAATTTATGTCACACCTCTGCTGTATATCAGTTATTTATATTTATTGTCTAAACATGTTTATAAGGATATGAATATGAGCGAAAACCTCGATCATTTTCTTCGGTCGTTAATTGATAAGCTAACGGATTATGATATCGCAGAGCTTAATCACGATACCCCCCTCGAAGCGCTGGAACTGGTTAGCCTTGATTTTGTGACAATTAAAGTCGAAGCGAAAACAGTGCTCGGCATTGATATCGATTTGAATGCATTAGCCCAGTCGCAGGCTGAAACTTACGGCGATTTAATCCGCTATTTGCAAAAGAACGTTTTTCAGGGGGAATAAAATGGATGCTGCCGCACATCACGGACAACGCGTTGTTATTACCGGCTACGGTGCCATTTGCTCATTAGGTGAGAATAGCGAGCAAATATGGCAAGCGATACGCGATAAAAAATCAGGCTATGAAATATGGGACGACCCGGGAAAAGGCGTCGGTGCTAAATTTTTCGGCCGGGTCACTTCTCCCCTTAATCTCTCTCGCTTCTCCAGAAAAGTCCTTAAAAATGCCCCGCGTTTTGCCGAGTTTGGCCTGATTGCCGCGGATGAAACCATCACCATGGCCTTCGGTAACGAGCAGGATATTTTTTCCCACTACGATCCATGCGACTGCGGCGTCATCTTTGGTACCGGCTGGGCGGGTTTTGATTGCTCAACCATCAACTATTACGCCTATTCCGATCCCCATTCGCTGACCGCATCGGCGCACAGCTGTTTTCACTCGATGCCGAGCATCGGCACCTCACTTATCACCGTCAACTGGAAGCTCAGGGGCTATCAAAATAGCCCGGTTGCCGCTTGTGCCACGGGCAATATCGCCATCGGCGATGCCTATGAAATTATCCGCAGCGGAAAAGCGCGCATGATGATTGCCGGCGGCGGCGAAAGCCTGATGCAGCCTTTCACCGTCTGGTCTGTCGATATTCTTGGTGCCTTGTCGAAAGAGCAGCAGGATGTTGTTAAGGCCTGCTGTCCTTTCAGCCTCGACCGAAGCGGGTTTATCCTCTCCGAGGGCGCTGCAACCGTCTGTCTTGAGCGGCTGGAAGATGCGCTGGCGCGTAATGCGACTATCTACGGTGAAGTGGTGGGCTATGCGAATCACAGCGATGCTTACGTTAATCTCACCGCGCCTGCGCCCGATCTTATTGGCAGAGTGACCACTATCCAGCGGGCGATGGCGTATGCCGGGCTTGGGGTTGAGGATATTGACTATATCAATGCCCACGGTACCTCGACGCCGATGAATGATTACAACGAAACGCTGGTGTTAAAAGAGGTGTTTGGCGAGCGGGCGCAGGCTATTCCGGTTTCCAGCACCAAATCTTATACGGGCCATCTTATTGCCGCGGCTGGTGGGGCGGAAACGATATTCTGCCTGAAAAGTATGGCCGATCGGATGATCCCGGCGACGATAAATCTTCAACGGCCAGACCCGAAGTGCGATCTCAACTATGTCCCGAATGACCATCTGTTCGGTCAGAAATTAGATCACGTCGTGAATGTGAATTACGGCTTTGGTGGGGCAAACAGCTGCCTGGTACTGAAGAGGTTCTCCGCATGATAAGACGCTATGGGGCGCAGGATATCGAGCGATGGGCGCAATTTTCCGGCGATCGCAATCGTGTTCACTTTGATAAAGCCTTTGCCATAAAAAATGGCCTGAAAGGTATTATCGTGCAGGGCATGCTCACTTTGCTTGATGCGAAGTTACTGCTGGCAGAGAGCCTCGGGCAAACCTCTATGCTCCATTTCTATATTAAAAAGCCGGTGCCGATAGATACGGACATTGAGATAAGCGTGAAGGGTGACGGGGAGAGGAAAAGTGTCGCTGTTAAAGTGGGCGGTGATCCGCAGAATATCGCTATTACCGCGGCGGTTTTAGCGCAAAAGCCGCCGGATCCCCCCGTATGCGCCTCTCCTGTGGCAGTCAGCGGGCAAACTATCCAGACGCATCTTGCACAATTGAAAGTCTGTTATCCGCACATTACCCATCAATGGGTCATGTTTGATACGTTGCTCTTTTCAATTTGTTTTAATCAACGGAAAGATGACTACTTTAAAAAGCAGGCTGAGAAAATAGCTAAACATCATCCTTTAGAAAATATTACGACCTATCATGTGGCGAATAAGATTTTTATTCACCAGCGATTACTTACCGGCGGCGAATTAAACTATTCTCACCTCCAGTATCTGGTCGAAGATAAAGATATTTATATCGATAAGGATTCTGCTTACAACACCTTTACTATTCATGTGCTGGAGAATAATGAGATTATTTTCCAGTCCTCTATCGATTGTTTAACCAGAATTTACGATCGCTCGCAGGAAAGTTAAAGGATTAACAAAATGGGTAACAAGAAATGGGTTTTAGTCACGGCAGGTAGCCGTGGCATCGGGGCTGCTATTGTCAAAGAGCTGGTGCGGCAAGATTATCATGTTGTTTTCACCTACAAAAATAATAGCGCGCTTGCGGCCGTACTTATGCACTCGCTTAACGTTAATCACGAGGTTTGCTGGTGCTACCCCTGTGATGTGGCGAGCGTTGAATCGGTGAAAGCACTCAGCGAAACATTACGTAAAAATCATGGCACTCCCTACGCGATTATTAATAACGCCGGCATTACTAAAGATGCGCTCAGCTTTACTATGAGCCTGGATGACTGGCTGGATGTGATTAATACCAACCTCAACTCGCTCTTTTATCTCAATCACTGTCTGCTTAATGAGATGTTAATGCAGAGGGATGGCTGCATTATCAATATTAATTCTGTGGCTGGCTTACGCGGCAACGTCGGTCAGGCGAACTATTCAGCATCAAAATCCGCGCAGTATGGCTTTACCAAAACGCTGGCCCGTGAGGTGGGGAATTTTAATATTCGCGTGAACTGCATTGCGCCCGGCCCGGTGAAGACCGACATGCTTTCGGCGCTGCCGGAAAAAGCCGTGTCACAGCTTGTTAAAATGACCCCGCTGAGGAAGCTGGGGCAGCCCGAAGATGTGGCGCTCATGGTTGCTTTTCTGCTCGGTAGAGGCGGGAAACATATTACCGGACAGACCTTTGTTATCGACGGCGGCTTGTCCATTTGATCAGGACGTTCAAATGAAGAGGAAAAGAGTATGGATCTTAAATTAAGAGCGGTACCGCAGGAAGTGTATGGCGTGATGGAGTTGAATGATAATTTTAATTTTCAGTGGAACCCCGATCCCGTCTCTTCGCTTATTGGCCTTGGTACCTCCTATGTGCTGGAGTTCTTCGAATTCTACGGTGAGCGCATTGGTGATTACTACGATGAGTTTATTCCGGAGTCGCCGCAGAAGGATGAGCGCTTCGCCCTGTTTGTGACGCAAGAAAAGAGGCATGCAGCGGCACACCGGAAACTCAATAACTTTATTACCAAAGGCATCGCTCCGCCGGTCCGGGAGACGTTCCATCCCCGCGTTTATGATTTCCTGTATGGCGCTTATAAAGAGATGGCTGAGCCGATTATTGGCGGCATCGAGCGCGATAAGGCCAACGGTAAAAAAGCCGATGGTGCCTTTTTTAAAGAGGCGGTACGCAGCATTGCGATATTTGAAAGCCAGGTGTGCATGACCGGGCTCTCTTTCTTTGAAAACCTGTTTGAAGACGGCCGCTTTGAACTGGTGAGTAATCTCTCTGGCAACCTCGGCGTGCTCTATTTACTGGGCTATCACTACACCGAAGAGATGGAGCACTGCTGCGTTTCGATCGAAGCGTTCGAAACCATTTATCAGGAAAAAGTCTGGACCCGCGCCTTAGTCGATCAACATATCCACAGCCGCGACCTGCTTGCCAGCCAGGTCCTGCTTTCAACCCTGCATGTCGCCAGAATGCTTAACCAGCCGCTTACCGTTGAGCAGATCACCAACAGCGTGGCCTACCAGTATCGTGAGCAGATGGCGAAGAAATACATCGTTGAAGGGTTCAATGCCCGAGAGCCGGAGATCCTCGCTCGCCGTAAATCGCTGGTCGAACGCTGGGACAACGAGTGGGAACCGCGTTTGTTAGAGAAGATCGCGCAGCGTATCCGCGCAGGTGCCTGAGGGTAACGTTCTACTCTCGCTGATGCCTGACGCCCGTTGGGCATCAGCGAATAACATGCAGAAGAGTGATGATGACGCAGACCAGCCAGATGCAGCACTTTGTCAGCCATGACAATCAGCAAATACCTTATCAGCTCTTTCCGGCGCGCGCGCAAAATGGCCCTGCGGCGGCCATCGTGCTGTTGTATCGCAACGCGGATCTTAAAGAGAAAATTGCCGCACTCGGCTTGCCAGAGTGTACCTTTTTCGCCATCGATTTTACCCCCGGTACGATCAACGCAGAGACGTCCGACGGTTCATCGGTGCTCTCGCTACAAAGCTATTATTTTCAGCAATTTATTGAGCATATAACCACGCAGCACGGGCTGCGCACGCAGGATATTGCCCTGATGGCGCACCATGAGTGCGCGGTAGTTATCGCCGCCTGGGTGGTGGATTATGCCCCTGAGATCCGCGCCGTCACGCTTCTCTCGCCGCGCTTTTTGCTGAGAAAACGCGATCTCTTATTGGCGTTGCTTAAAAAGCCAAAGGCGTGGAATACGCTGCGCGATCTGCGCTATACCAGCCAGCGTATTTTTCGCAGCGTATTCGCCTGGCCAACGCCGACGCAGCTTGTGTTGACGCAAACCGACCGCAGAGCCGCTGCGGGTACGTTAATGACCTTTTATGCCAATCTGGGTAGCAGCGCAAAAACGGTGTTAATGAAGCCGGATAGCGGCTTCGGCTGCCCAGGCCAGTTGTGGGACAAGGCTATGCTGGCCCAGACACGTGCCTTTTTGCGGCTGCACTTCTCTCAGCATCACCCGGTGCCTTCGCTATTTGATTCCTGGCAGCAGGGCGCAACATGGGAGGAGTATGAGAGGCTACGTATGCCGGAAAAAAGTCTGTTACGGCGCGGCTACTGGGCGCTGGCGAATTTTGCGCTGTGCGCCCTGGGGCACTTCTCTTCGGGGATTCGAATAGGGCTGGAAACCGGTTTCGACTCCGGCGCGTCGCTGGAGTATGTCTATCAAAATCAACCAACGGGTAAAGGCGCTGTGGGCAGAGCGGTTGATCGCTACTACCTCAATACGCTTGGCTGGCGCTGTACGCGACAGCGCAAACAACATGTTGAAGCGCTGATCGCCATGGCGGCGTCGCTTCTGGCGCAGCAGGATCAGGTGGTACGCCTGTTGGATATCGCCGCCGGCCAGGGTCGCTATATTCTCGACGCTATCGAAAAAATAGAGCCGCCGGTGGAGCATCTTCTGCTGCGCGATTTTGATACTGCCAATGTGGAGGAGGGGAACCGTCTGCTGCTGCAGCGAGGGTTAAATGAGCGCGCGCGCTTCGAGCAGGGCGATGCTTTTTCACCCGCCGATCTCGCGACGTTGCCTGCTGACCGTACTCTGGCGGTGGTGTCGGGGTTCTATGAACTCTTCAGCGATAACAACCTGGTGCTGGCCTCGCTCAATGGCCTCGCCAACGCGGTGAAAAAAGGGGGATATCTGGTCTATACGACCAAGCTGTGGAACCCAAAACTGGCGCTGATGGCGCGCGTATTGCCCAGCCACCAAAAAGGGGCGTTCTGGTTACTGCGCCGGCGCGCCCAGCGTGAGATCGACCAGATGGTGAAGCGGGCCGGTTTTGCCAAAGTGACTCAGCGGGTAGATGGCTGGGGATTGTTCAGCGTGACGCTGGCGAAAAAGGTGAGGTAGGGTAATCGATTTATCGCCGCGAAAGGAGTTCGCGGCAATAGATTGAGGTGCTTAGCGAATAACCAGCGCCCAGTGAACGTAGCTTTGCCACTGGCTCTCCTGATCGATCAGCTCTGCGCCCAGCGGATGGCTCGCCAGCCAGCCCGGCGGCAGCGCCAGCGTGAGCTGTTCACCCTGCGCGGTGACCGAGATTTCCGGCAGCAAATCATCACGACGACGGCTGGCGAAAATAATCGCCAGGCGCAGCAAGCGGCAGAGATGCTCCGCCACGCGCGGTGGAACGGCATTTTGCTGATGCAGAGAGGAGAGATCGACTGCATTGGTCTGGTTGAGCAGCAGCGTAGCGAGCAGCTTTTTCTGCGCGGGAGTAAAGCCCGGCAAATCAAGGTTACGCACCAGCCAGGCGGCATGAAGCGGTGCCTGTTTAAACTCAATGCTTAAACCTATTTCGTGCAGTTCGCAGGCGACATGCAGGATTTCAGTGCTGTAGGCGTCTAAATCCCAGCTTGTCGAAACACTTTGCGCGAATCGCTCTGCCAGCATTGAGACGCGTCTCGACTGATCGATATCCACCATAAACCGGCGCTGGATGTTGCGCAGGGTACGGCTGCGAATATCCTGATCGACCGCCAGATGAAGCATGCCGTAAACCAGCCCTTCGCGCAGCGCGCCGCCGGCGAGGGTCATGCTCTCAATGTTCATTTCGGTGAAAATGGCGATCAGAATGGCGAGGCCGCTGGGGAAAACCAGCGCGCGCTCGAGGGTCAGCCCTTCGATCTCCAGTTCTTCAAGCCGACCGCACTGGATTGCGCGCTGCTTAAGCTGCTGGAGTTTGGCGAGGGTGATGCGCTCATCCATGCCCTGCGCCATCATAATCTCTTGCAGCGCCTGCACGGTGCCCGACGCGCCGACACACACTTTCCAGCCGTGACGACGAAGCTCATCCGCGACCGGACGCAGCACTTCGCGCGCCGCCTGCTCTGCGGTGTCGAAATTCTCCTGCGCCAGATGACGATCGGTAAAATAGCGCTCGAGCCAGGTAACGCAGCCCATTGACAGGCTGAAAAGCGAGGTGGTTTGTGCCCCGGTGCCGGTCACAAGTTCCGTGCTTGCGCCACCAATATCAACCACCAGACGCTGATCCGCGCCGCCGGTGGTGTGGGCAACGCCCTGGTAAATCAGACGCGCTTCTTCTTCGCCGCTGATCACCTGTACCGGACAGCCGAGGATCTCCTGCGCTTTGTCGAGAAACTCATGCGCATTGACGGCCAGACGCAGCGTGGCGGTCGCCACCACGCGGATCTGCTGTTGCGGGATATCTTGCAGACGTTCGGAAAAGAGGCGCAGACATTGCCAGCCACGCTCCATCGCCTCCTGAGAGAGGCGATTGTCCTGGCTCAGGCCCGCCGCCAGGCGGACTTTGCGTTTAATACGCGACAGAGTCTGGATACTGCCAGCCACCTCGCGCACAACCAGCATATGAAAACTGTTGGAACCGAGATCAATAGCTGCGTAGAGCGAGGCGGAACCGAGCATAGTAATTAACCTGAACGACGACGATTACGCGGCGCGCCACCACCACTACGGCGCGGGCCATTAGCCGGGCGAGAACGCGTCAGGCGTTTCGGCGGCGGCAGTTCGCTGAGCAGCGCATCCGGGTTGTATTTGCTGACCGGAATAGAGTGACCAATATAGGTCTCAATCGCTGGCAGGTTCAGCGCGTACTCTTCGCACGCAAGGCTGATCGAGTTGCCGCTGGCACCTGCGCGACCGGTACGGCCAATACGGTGAACGTAATCTTCGCAGTCATCCGGCAGATCGTAGTTAAAGACGTGCGTTACAGCCGGAATATGCAGACCACGTGCCGCGACGTCTGTCGCAACCAGGATATCGAGATCGCCACGGGTGAACTCATCGAGGATACGCAGGCGTTTCTTCTGCGCCACGTCACCCGTCAGCAGCCCAACGCGATGACCATCGGCGGCCAGGCTGCCCCAGATCTGTTCACAACGGTGTTTGGTATTGGCAAAAACAATGGCGCGATCCGGCCACTCTTCTTCAATCAGGGTCTGCAGCAGACGCATTTTCTCGTCGTTGGACGGGTAGAAAAGCTCTTCTTTAATGCGGTGGCCGGTTTTCTGTTCCGGTTCCACTTCAACATATTCTGCGTTGTTCATCTGCTCGAATGCCAGTTCACGCACGCGGTAAGAGAGCGTAGCGGAGAAGAGCATATTGAGACGCTGGTCGGTTGCCGGCATACGGCGGAACAGCCAGCGGATATCTTTAATAAAGCCCAGATCGTACATACGATCGGCTTCGTCCAGCACCACGACCTGAATCGCGCCCAGGTTAATATGGTTCTGTTTGGTGTAATCGATCATACGACCGGTGGTGCCGATAAGAATATCGACGCCGCTTTCCAGCACTTTCAGCTGTTTGTCGTAGCCATCACCGCCGTAAGCCAGACCCAGCTTCAGTCCTGTTGACTGCGCCAGCGGCTCTGCATCAGCGTGAATTTGCACCGCGAGTTCACGTGTCGGCGCCATGATAATCGCGCGCGGCTGGTTAACTTTACGGTCTTCGATTGCAGGGTGAGAGAGGAGATAATGAAACGTTGACGTTAAAAACGCCATCGTTTTACCGGTACCGGTTTGCGCCTGACCTGCAACATCACGACCCGCCAGCGTTAGCGGAAGGGCGAGAGCCTGAATAGGCGTGCAATTATGAAAGCCTTTAGTTTCAAGGGCTTCTATCACTTTTGGGTGCAGGGCGAAGTCGGAAAACTTCTGTTCTGTTAAATGTGTTTTGCTCATAGTGTGGTAGAATATCAGCTTACTATTGCTTTACGAAAGCGTATCCGGTGAAATAAAGTCAACCTTTAGTTGGCTATTGTGGCATCAACACGTTGCTGTTTTATGCTACACCAACATGCCAGGCTTATTCCTGTGGAGTTATATATGAGCGATAAAATTATTCACCTGACTGACGATAGTTTTGACACGGATGTACTCAAAGCGGACGGGCTTGTGCTCGTTGATTTCTGGGCAGAGTGGTGTGGACCGTGCAAAATGATCGCCCCGATTCTGGATGAGATCGCTAATGAGTACGAAGGCAAGTTGACCATTGCGAAACTGAACATCGACCAGAACCCAGGCACCGCGCCGAAGTATGGTATCCGTGGCATTCCGACCCTGCTGCTGTTCAAAAACGGCGAAGTGGCGGCGACCAAAGTGGGCGCACTGTCCAAAGGTCAGTTGAAAGAGTTCCTGGACGCTAACCTGGCGTAATCCCAGACTCTCACCGGTGCGGCCAGCTATCCTAAATTGCCAGGATTGCTGGACGCCCGACCCCAGCCGTGCTAATTTAGTTTTGACTTCGTTCTAAACATATCTATAGTTGTTTGAACCTTGCGTTACCCCAATACTTCCCGCTGAGCATCTCAGCCGCGTTGAGAAGTAGACAGATTCCGGGCTTGTCGCTCATTCCGTCTTATCGTTTCAGTTCTGCGTACTCTCCTGTGACCAGGCACCGATTAGACATGAGTTGATGGCCGCTAACAGGCATGGATGACCCTGCCATACCATTCACAACATTAAGTTCGAGTATCACCCCGAGTTTAAGAACCCACACCATTATGAATCTTACCGAATTAAAGAATACGCCGGTTTCTGAGCTTATCACTCTCGGCGAAAATATGGGGCTGGAAAACCTGGCCCGTATGCGCAAACAGGACATCATTTTTGCCATCCTGAAGCAGCACGCAAAGAGTGGCGAAGATATCTTCGGCGACGGTGTGCTGGAGATTCTGCAGGATGGATTTGGTTTCCTCCGTTCCGCAGACAGCTCCTACCTTGCCGGCCCCGACGACATCTACGTATCCCCCAGCCAAATCCGCCGTTTCAACCTCCGCACCGGTGACACCATTTCAGGTAAGATTCGCCCACCTAAAGAAGGTGAACGTTACTTTGCACTGCTGAAAGTTAACGAGGTGAACTACGATAAACCGGAAAACGCGCGCAATAAGATTCTGTTTGAGAACTTAACGCCGCTGCACGCGAACTCTCGTCTGCGTATGGAACGTGGTAACGGCTCTACTGAAGATTTAACCGCCCGCGTTCTCGATCTGGCTTCGCCGATTGGTCGTGGTCAGCGTGGTCTGATTGTGGCACCGCCGAAAGCCGGTAAAACCATGCTGCTGCAGAATATCGCGCAGAGCATCGCTTACAACCATCCGGACTGCGTGCTGATGGTGCTGCTGATTGATGAACGTCCGGAAGAAGTGACGGAAATGCAGCGCCTGGTGAAAGGTGAAGTGGTTGCGTCAACCTTCGACGAACCGGCCTCCCGCCATGTGCAGGTTGCTGAAATGGTTATCGAAAAAGCGAAACGTCTGGTTGAGCATAAGAAAGATGTCATTATCCTTCTCGACTCCATCACCCGTCTGGCGCGTGCTTATAACACCGTTGTTCCGGCTTCCGGTAAAGTGTTGACCGGTGGTGTGGATGCGAACGCCCTGCACCGTCCGAAGCGTTTCTTCGGTGCTGCGCGTAACGTGGAAGAGGGCGGTAGCCTGACCATTATCGCGACGGCGCTGATCGATACCGGTTCGAAGATGGATGAAGTGATTTACGAAGAGTTTAAAGGCACCGGTAACATGGAGCTGCACCTCTCACGTAAAATCGCAGAAAAACGCGTCTTCCCGGCGATTGATTACAACCGCTCCGGTACCCGTAAAGAAGAGCTGCTCACCACACAGGAAGAGCTGCAGAAAATGTGGATCCTGCGCAAAATCATTCACCCGATGGGTGAGATCGATGCGATGGAGTTCCTCATCAACAAGCTGGCTATGACGAAGACGAATGATGAGTTCTTCGACATGATGAAGCGCTCTTAATTTAAATAAACCCCCGAAGCGCCACGTTTTTACGTGGCGTTTTTCATTGGTGGGCTATACGCTATAGGCACTGGACCAGGCATTATCCAGGGCTGGCGAGACCGGATAGGTTATTGATCTTCAAAATATCTGCTGGTTTAAAAGAAAAAGATAATATCAGCGTAAGGCTCGCTTTCTCCTTTTATGGGCCATAGCTCTGTCGTTATACTGTTAGGATAAACATTAGCTGAGAGCATGCATTGTGAATCTACTCACTGCTTTTACTGAATTATTCAGTATTTTTTTGTTTACTATGCTTTTCTTATTTGTTGCGCGCAAAGTAGCAAAACGGATCGGTCTGGTTGACAAGCCCAACTTCCGTAAGCGCCACCAGGGATTGATACCGCTGGTTGGTGGCATCTCGGTCTATGCGGGTATCTGCTTTACCTTTGGGATCACAAACTACTATATTCCTCACGCCGCTCTCTATCTTCTTTGCGCCGGCGCGCTGGTTTTAATTGGCGCGCTGGACGATCGCTTCGATATCAGCGTTAAATTCCGTGCTTCTGTTCAGGCCCTGGTCGCCGTCGTAATGATGGTGGTCGGTAAACTCTACCTTAGCAGCCTTGGTTACATCTTCGGTTCATGGGAGATGGTTCTCGGCCCGTTCGGTTACCTGCTGACGCTCTTTGCCGTGTGGGCCGCGATCAACGCCTTTAATATGGTCGACGGTATCGACGGTTTGCTTGGCGGGCTCTCCTGTGTGTCGTTTGCCGCGATTGGCTTCATTCTGTGGTTCGATGGTCAATCAAGCCTCGCGCTGTGGTGCTTCGCCATGATTGCCGCGATTTTGCCCTACATTCTGCTCAACCTGGGCGTGCTTGGGCGCCGCTACAAAGTCTTCATGGGTGACGCCGGGAGTACGCTCATCGGCTTTACCGTGATTTGGATTTTACTGGAAACCACGCAGGGCAAAACTCACCCCATTAGCCCGGTGACGGCGCTGTGGATAATCGCCATTCCGCTGATGGATATGGTAGCGATTATGTACCGTCGCCTGCGAAAAGGTATGAGTCCTTTCTCTCCCGATCGCCAGCATATTCACCATCTGATCATGCGCGCAGGTTTTACCTCTCGTCAGGCATTCGTTCTTATTACGCTTGCCGCTGCGCTGCTCGCAACGATAGGCGTCGTTGCGGAATACCTTCATTTGGTCCCTGAGTGGGTAATGTTGGCATTATTCTTGCTAGCATTCTTTCTGTATGGCTACTGTATTAAGCGTGCATGGAAAGTGGCGCGTTTTATCAAACGGGTAAAACGCAGAATGCGCCGTAGCAGAGGTCAAAAATCAACACTAACCAAGTAAAATCGGGAAAGCGATGATTCAACAAGCGTCGGAAACACCTTCAGCGTTTACGGAAAATGAACTGGATATTCGGGGTTTGTTTCGTACTTTGTGGGCAGGAAAATTTTGGATTGCTGGCGTAGCGCTGCTCTTCTCGTTGCTGGCGCTAGTCTGGACCTTTTTCGCTCCCCAGGAGTGGGGGGCGACCGCTGTTACCGACCGACCGACCGTCAATATGCTTGGCGGTTACTACTCCCAGCAGCAATTTTTGCGCAACCTGGACGTAAAGGCGAACCTTGCGCCCGCCGATCAGGTTTCTGTCATGGATGAAGCGTATAAAGAGTTCATCATGCAGCTTGCAGCATGGGATACGCGTCGCGATTTCTGGTCGCAAACCGACTATTACAAGCAGCGTCGTGTTGGCAACAGCAAAGCGGATGCCGCGATGCTCGACGACCTCATCAATAATATCCAGTACACGCCAGGTGATGTCGTGCGTAACCAGAATGACAACGTCAAACTGATCGCCGAAACCGCGCCGGACGCGAACAATCTGCTGCGTCAATATATTGCTTTCGCCAGCCAGCGCGCCGCCAGCCATCTGAACGATGAACTGAAAGGCGCATGGGCGGCACGTACTATTCAGATGAAAGCGCAGGTGAAACGTCAGGAAGAGGTCGCCAAAGCTATCTATAACCGACGTGTCCACAACGTTGAGCAGGCGCTTAAAATCGCTGAGCAAAACAATATCTCGCGCAATGTGACCGATATTCCGACGGATGAGTTGCCGGATTCCGAACTCTTTATGCTTGGTCGCCCGATGCTGCAGGCACGTCTGGAAAACCTGCAGGCGGTAGGGCCGCAATACGATCTGGACTATGATCAAAATCGGGCGATGTTGAATACCCTCAACGTCGGCCCAACGCTGGATCCGCGTTTTCAGACCTATCGATATCTGCGTACACCGGAAGAGCCGGTGAAACGCGACAGCCCGCGTCGTGCTTTCCTGATGATTATGTGGGGAATTGTCGGTGCGTTAACCGGAGCTGGGGTGGCGTTAGCACGTCGCCGTTCGAACTAAACGCCGTCTGAGATGGAGGCGCTATGCCTCCATCCTCTAATTAAAGAGAATCGTTGTGAAAGTACTGACCGTATTCGGCACGCGACCAGAAGCCATCAAAATGGCACCGCTGGTTCATGCGCTGGCAAAGGATCCTGACTTTGAGGCAAGAGTTTGCGTCACTGCACAGCATCGGGAGATGCTCGATCAGGTGCTGAACCTCTTCTCTATCGTCCCGGATTACGATCTAAATATTATGCGTCCCGGGCAGGGGCTAACCGAAATTACCTGCGGTATTTTGCAGGGATTAAAACCCATTCTTGAAGCGTTCCGCCCGGATGTCGTGCTGGTTCACGGCGACACCACTACCACCATTGCTGCAAGCCTCGCCGCATTTTATCAACGCATACCCGTAGGGCATGTGGAGGCAGGCCTGCGTACCGGCGATCTCTCATCTCCCTGGCCGGAAGAGGCTAACCGCACGCTGACAGGTCATCTGGCGATGTACCACTTCGCGCCGACGGAGAACTCCCGGCAGAATTTACGCCGGGAAAACGTCGCCGATGAGCGCATTTTTGTTACCGGCAATACGGTAATTGATGCGCTCTTCTGGGTACGCGATAGCGTGATGAACAACCCCGCGCAATATGAGGCGCTGGCAGCCCGCTACCCTTTCCTTGATGCAAAGAAAAAGCTGGTGCTGGTTACCGGCCACCGCCGGGAGAGCTTCGGCCAGGGCTTCGAACAGATTTGTCACGCGCTGGCGGATATCGCTGCCCGGCATGATGATGTCCAGATTGTCTATCCCGTGCACCTCAATCCTAATGTCAGCGAGCCGGTAAACCGCATTCTCGGGCCGGTTGAGAACGTTTTTTTGATTGAGCCGCAGGATTATTTACCCTTCATGTGGTTGATGAACCACGCCTGGCTGATCCTGACGGACTCCGGCGGCATTCAGGAGGAGGCGCCTTCACTGGGTAAACCGGTGCTGGTGATGCGTGACACGACCGAGCGGCCAGAGGCCGTCGATGCCGGAACCGTAAAACTGGTGGGCACCGATCGCCAGCGCATCGTCGATGAGGTCACGCTCCTGCTTAATGACAATGAAGCATGGCAGACCATGAGCCGCGCGCACAACCCTTACGGGGATGGGCAGGCTTGTGGCCGAATTTTGCACGCACTTAAACACAATCAGGTAACACTATGAGCTTTACAACCATTTCCGTGATTGGCCTCGGCTACATTGGCCTGCCTACCGCAGCGGCTTTTGCCTCCCGGCAGAAGCAGGTCGTAGGGGTGGACATCAACGCGCGTGCCGTGGAGACCATTAACCGTGGCGAGATCCACATCGTTGAGCCGGAACTGGATAGCGTAGTAAAAGCGGCGGTGGAGGGCGGTTACCTGCGCGCCAGCACCACGCCTGTTGCGGCAGACGCCTACCTGATTGCGGTGCCAACACCGTTTAAGGGCGATTACGAGCCGGATATGGCCTATGTTGAAGCGGCTGCAAAATCCATTGCCCCCGTGCTGCATAAAGGCGCGCTGGTGATCCTCGAATCCACCTCACCGGTTGGTGCGACGGAGCAGATGGCAGAGTGGCTCGCCGAGGCGCGCCCGGATCTCACCTTCCCTCAGCAGGCTGGCGAGCAGGCGGACGTGAATATCGCCTACTGCCCGGAGCGCGTGCTGCCGGGCCAGGTAATGGTAGAACTGATTAAAAATGACCGCGTGATTGGCGGTATGACACCTAAGTGTTCTGCCCGCGCCAGCGAGCTTTATAAAATCTTCCTTGAAGGCGAGTGTGTGGTCACTAACGCCCGCACCGCCGAGATGTGCAAGCTGACAGAAAACAGCTTCCGCGACGTTAACATCGCTTTTGCCAACGAACTGTCGCTGATTTGCGCCGATCAGGGGATCAACGTCTGGGAGCTGATCCGCCTGGCGAATCGCCATCCGCGCGTCAATATTCTGCAGCCCGGTCCAGGCGTCGGCGGCCACTGTATCGCGGTCGACCCATGGTTTATCGTGGCGCAGAACCCCGATCAGGCAAGGCTTATCCGTACCGCGCGTGAAGTGAACGATCACAAACCGCACTGGGTGCTGAACCAGGTGAAAGCCACCGTCGCCGATTGCCTCACTGCGAGCGGCAAGCGCGCCAGCGAGGTTAAAATTGCCTGCTTCGGGCTGGCGTTTAAACCGAACATTGACGATCTGCGTGAAAGCCCGGCGATGGAGATCGCGCATGACATCGCCCAGTGGCACAGCGGCCAGACGCTGGTCGTCGAACCGAATATCCACATGCTGCCGGAGAAAATGGCCGGGCACAGCACGCTGGTCAACACCCAGGATGCGCTGGCGCAGGCCGATGTGCTGGTGATGCTGGTCGACCATAAGCAGTTTAAAGCGGTCGATGCCGCCACCATTTCGCAGCCGTGGATCGTCGATACCAAAGGCGTCTGGCGCTAAGGATTTAGCATGGCGGTGCATGGCACGATAGATGAGCTGGTATGGGAAAGCGCTTTTTTTGGTCTGCGCAGCGCGATTATTCGTCTGAATCCTTCCGCACCCGCGCTTACTGGCGCAGATTTTGCACAGTGGGAACGCCTGCAGGTGAAATTGCCCGCCGCGCAAACCCATCAGCTTGATGCCCTGCAGCAGTTGGGTTTTCAACTGGTCGAAGGTGAGATCGATTTGCGATTGCCGGTTGCCGCGCAGGGTGTCGATCCGGTCGCCACTGTGGCAGGTGAAAGCGATATTCCGGCGCTACGCCAGATGGCGGCAGAGATGTTTGTCCAGAGCCGCTTTCGCGCGCCCTGGTATGCGCCTGAGGCGAGCGGTCGTTTCTACGCGCAGTGGATTGAAAATGCGGTAAAGGGCCTTTTCGATCACCAGTGTCTGATTTTCCGCGCGCAGGAGGATGCCATCAGCGGTTTTGTCTCCCTTCGCCAGCTTAATGAGCACGAGGCGCGTATTGGCCTGCTGGGCGGACGCGGTATGGGCGAGAAATTGATGCAGGTGGCGTGCCAGTGGGCGCGAGCGCGGCAGTTAACGCACGTGCGTGTGGCGACCCAGCTTGGGAATACTGCCGCACTTAAACGATATATTCAGAGCGGCGCGAACGTAGAAAGCACCGCCTTATGGCTATACAGGTAACGCTATGATCCCTTTCAATGCACCACCAGTAGTAGGAACGGAAATTGACTACATGCAGTCGGCAATGGGCAGCGGGAAATTATGCGGCGACGGCGGTTTTACCCGCCGCTGCCAGCAGTGGATGGAGCAGCGTTTTCGCAGCGCCAAAGTCCTGCTGACGCCTTCATGCACCGCATCGCTGGAGATGGCCGCGCTGCTGCTGGATATCCAGCCTGGCGATGAAGTGATCATGCCGAGCTACACCTTCGTCTCCACCGCGAACGCCTTTGTGCTGCGTGGAGCGAAGATCGTCTTCGTTGATATCCGTCCGGATACGATGAACATCGATGAGACGCGGATTGAAGCGGCGATCACCGATAAGACGCGCGCGATTGTGCCGGTGCATTACGCGGGCGTTGCCTGTGAAATGGACACCATCATGGCGATCGCGCAAAAGCATAAGCTGTTCGTGGTGGAAGATGCCGCGCAGGGCGTGATGTCGACCTACAAAGGACGGGCATTAGGCACCATCGGCCATATTGGCTGCTTCAGTTTTCACGAAACCAAAAACTACACCGCGGGCGGTGAAGGCGGCGCGACGCTGATTAACGATCGCGCGCTGGTTGAACGCGCAGAGGTGATTCGCGAAAAGGGCACCAATCGCAGCCAGTTCTTCCGTGGGCAGGTTGATAAATACACCTGGCGTGATATCGGCTCCAGCTATTTGATGGCCGATTTGCAGGCCGCCTACCTGTGGGCGCAGCTGGAGTCGGCCGATCGCATTAACCAGCAGCGGCTGGCCTTGTGGCAAAACTACTATGATGCGCTCTCCCCGCTGGCAAAATCCGGGCGCATTGAGTTGCCCTCGATTCCGGCAGAGTGCAGCCACAACGCGCACATGTTTTACATTAAGCTGCGCGACGAAGCGGATCGCAGCAAGCTGATTGCCTTCCTGAAGGAAGCGGAGATTATGGCGGTGTTCCACTATATCCCGCTGCACGCCTCGCCGGCCGGCGAGAAGTTCGGCACCTTCCACGGCGAAGACCGCTATACCACGCAAGAGAGTGAGCGGTTGCTTCGCCTGCCGCTCTTCTACAACCTGGCGTCGGTCAATCAGCGGACGGTGATCAGCACGCTTCTGAGCTACTTCAGCTGATATGTCACTGGCAAAAGCATCGCTCTGGACTGCCGCAAGCACGCTGGTCAAAATCGGCGCGGGTCTGCTGGTGGTTAAACTGCTGGCGATGGCGTTCGGGCCATCCGGCGTCGGACAGGCGGGTAACTTTCGCCAGCTGATAACCGTGCTTGGCGTGCTGGCGGGCGCGGGGATTTTTAATGGCGTCACTAAGTTTGTGGCGCAGTCTCATGACGATCCCGCGCGTCTGCGCGTGGTTGTCGGTACCTCCTCGGCGATGGTGCTCGGCTTCTCAACCCTGCTGGCGCTGCTGTTCCTGCTCGCTGCCGCGCCCATCAGCCAGGGGCTGTTTGGTCATACCCACTATCAGGGGCTTGTGCGCTTAGTCGCGCTGGTACAGATGGGCATCGCCTGGGCCAACCTGCTGCTGGCGGTAATGAAAGGGTTCCGCGATGCGGCGGGGAATGCGCTGTCGCTGATTATCGGTAGCCTCATTGGCGTGCTGGCCTGGTATCTCTGTTACCGCATTGGCGGCTATCAGGGTGCGCTGCTGGGGCTGGCGCTGGTGCCTGCGCTGGTGGTGATCCCGGCGATGGCGATGCTGCTGAGAAGCAAAGCGATACCGCTGCGTTTCTTTAGGCCGCAGTGGGATCGTGTGCTGGCAGGTCAGCTGGGTAAATTTACCCTGATGGCGCTCATCACCTCATTTACGATGCCGTTGGCTTACGTGATGATGCGAAACCAACTTGCTGCCCACTACAGCTGGGATGACGTGGGGATCTGGCAGGGGGTAAGCACGATATCGGATGCTTACCTGCAGTTTATTACCGCCTCGTTTAGCGTCTATCTGTTACCGACGTTGTCGCGGCTGGTGACAAAGCAGGAGATCTCGCGTGAAATCGGCAGGTCACTGCGCTTTGTGCTTCCCGCCGTGGCGGCGGTGAGCCTCGGCGTCTGGCTGCTGCGCGATGTAGCAATCTGGCTGCTCTTTTCCGAGAAGTTTATCGCCATGCGCGATCTCTTCGCCTGGCAGCTGGTCGGGGATGTATTGAAAGTGGGGGCTTACGTCTTTGGCTATTTAGTCATCGCGAAGGCCTCGCTTCGATTCTATATTCTGGCTGAAATAAGCCAGTTTGCGCTGCTGACGCTCTTCGCGCGCTGGCTTATTCCGGCGCATGGCGCGGCGGGCGCGGCGCAGGCCTATATGGCCACCTACATTATCTATTTCGCTGTTTGTTGCGGCGTTTTTTTGATTTGGCGTAAAAAGGCATGACTGCACTGATTCACATACTGGGATCGGATATCCCACACCATAACCAAACTGTGCTGCGCTTCTTTAACGACCATCTTGCGGCATCGGGAGAGTATGCCCGCGAGTTTATGGTTGTCGGGCGCGACGAGTCGCAGCGGACGCTCTATCCCGCGCTGACGCTGCATTTTTATCCCGACAAAAAGAGTCTGGCAAAAGCGGTCATCGCGCGGGCGAAAGCGCAACGTCAGCAGCGCTTCTTCTTCCACGGCCAGTTCAATTTCGATCTCTGGCTGGCGCTGCTGCAAGGCGCTATCAAGCGCGAGCAGTTCTACTGGCACGCCTGGGGCGCCGATCTGTATGAAGTCTCCCGCAGCCTGAAATTCCGTCTCTTTTATCCGCTGCGCCGTTTAGCGCAGCGTCGCGTAGGGCGTATCTTTGCGACTCGGGGCGATCTGGCGTGGTTTGCCGAACGTAACCCTAAAGTGCCTGGTGAACTGCTCTACTTCCCAACACGTATGGATCCGGCGCTGAACAACATGGCGGATGAACGCCCGCAGACGGGCAAGCTGACGATTCTGGTCGGCAACTCCGGCGATGCGAGTAATGAGCATATTGCCGCCCTGCAGACGATCCACCGTCAGTTTGGCGATACGGTCAATATCATTGTGCCGATGGGCTACCCGGCGAATAACGACGCTTATATCGCGTCGGTGCGCCACGCCGGGCTGGCGCTTTTTAGCGCTGACAACCTGCGCATCCTCGATGAGAAAATGGATTTTGATGCCTATCTCGGGCTGCTCGCGCAGTGCGATCTGGGCTATTTCATTTTTGCCCGCCAGCAGGGGATCGGCACGATGTGTCTGCTGATCCAGGCGGGCGTACCTTGCGTGCTGAACCGTGAAAACCCCTTCTGGCGCGATATGGTGGCGGAGGGTATTCCCGTTCTCTTTACCGGCGATGCGCTGGATGAGGCGGTAATTCGTGAGGCCCGCCGCCAGCTGTTAGCGGTGGATAAAAACGCCATCGCCTTTTTCAGCCCACATTACGAAACGCTGTGGCACAAAGCGCTCCTTAACGCTGCGGGGATCAACGGATGAGCCCACTCGAATTTTGCGGACTGTTTGTTATCTGGTTGCTGGCGACGCTGTTTATCGGCACGCTCACCTGGTTCGAATTTCGCCGCGTACGTTTTAACTTTAACGTCTTCTTCTCGCTGCTCTTTTTGCTGACCTTCTTCTTCGGTTTTCCGCTGACCAGCGTGCTGGTGTTCCGCTTCAATGTTGGCGTTGCGCCGCCCGATATCCTGATGCAGACGCTGCTGGCGGCGGCCTGCTTCTATGGCATCTACTATGTGACCTATAAAACGCGGCTGCGCGCCTCGTCGTCGCTGACGCCGCGGCGTCCGCTCTTTACCATTAACCGGGTAGAGGCGCATCTGACATGGGTGATCCTGATGGTCATCGCACTGGTGAGCGTTGGCATCTTCTTTATGCACAACGGGTTTTTACTCTTCCGTCTGCACTCCTATAGCCAGATTTTCTCCAGCGAAGTCTCCGGTGTAGCGCTGAAGCGCTTCTTCTATTTCTTTATTCCGGCGATGCTGGTGGTCTACTTCCTGCGCCAGAATGCCCAGACCTGGCTCTTCTTTTTGGTCAGCACCGTGGCGTTTGGCCTGCTGACCTACATGATTGTTGGCGGTACGCGCGCCAATATCATCATTGCCTTCGCCATCTTCCTGTTTATCGGCATTATTCGCGGCTGGATCTCGTTGTGGATGCTGGCGGCGGCGGGCGTGCTCGGCATTGTTGGCATGTTCTGGCTGGCGCTGAAACGCTACGGGCTGGATGTGCGCGGTGATGAAGCGTTTTACACCTTCCTCTACCTGACGCGCGATACCTTCTCGCCGTGGGAAAACCTCGCCCTGCTGCTGCAAAACTACGACAAGATTGAGTTTCAGGGGCTGGCGCCAATTGTGCGCGACTTTTACGTCTTTATCCCCACCTGGCTGTGGCCATCGCGCCCGGGTGTTGTGCTTAACACCGCGAATTACTTTACCTGGGAAGTGCTGAATAACCACTCAGGGCTGGCGATTTCGCCAACGCTGATTGGCTCCTTAGTGGTGATGGGCGGCGCGTGGTTTATTCCACTGGGCGCGGCAGCAGTAGGGCTTATCATCAAATGGTTCGACTGGGTTTATGCCCTGGGCAACCGGGAAACGAACCGCTACAAGGCGGCGATCCTGCACAGCTTCTGCTTCGGGGCGATCTTCAACATGATTGTGCTGGCGCGTGAAGGGCTGGATGCGTTCGCCTCTCGTGTGGTCTTTTTCCTCGCCGTTTTCGCTTTCTGCCTGCTGGCGGCGAAACTGTTGTACTGGTTATTCGATAGCGCCGGGTTGATACAGCGTCGCGGTGCGCGCGCGGTCAAACCGCTCTCCCAGTTGTAAAAGGATCAAACATGACGGATAAGACGGCGGCACCGCTGTATGACCTGCGCGGCCTGAAGTTGATTGGCTGGCGCGATATGCCCCACGCGCTGGATCATCTCTTCGGTGACGGGCGCGTAGAGCAGGGCACGCTGGTGGCAATCAATGCCGAAAAAATGCTGACGCTGGAAGATGATGCCGAGGTTCGCGCGCTGATTGAGGCGGCGGAGTTTAAATACGCCGATGGCATCAGCGTTGTGCGCTCAATACGCAAAAAGTTTCCGCAGGCGCAGGTCTCACGCGTGGCGGGTGCCGATTTGTGGGAAGCGTTAATGGCGCGGGCAGGGGAGACGGGCACGCCGGTCTTCCTGGTGGGCGGTAAGCCGGATGTACTGGCGCAAACCGTGCAGAAACTGCGTGACCAGTGGCAGGTGAATGTTGTGGGTTGCCAGGATGGCTACTTCAAACCCGAGCAGCGCGAGGCGCTGTTTGCAGCCATTCGCGACAGCGGGGCGAAGATCGTCACCGTGGCGATGGGCTCGCCGCGGCAGGAGATTTTTATGCGTGACTGCCGCCTCGTTTACCCGGATGCGCTCTATATGGGCGTTGGCGGAACCTACGATGTCTTTACCGGACATGTTAAGCGTGCGCCTAAATTCTGGCAGAACCTCGGCCTTGAGTGGCTATACCGCCTGTTATCGCAGCCTTCACGGCTGAAGCGCCAGCTCCGTCTGCTACGCTATTTACGCTGGCACTACAGCGGAAAACTCTGACCCCCTCCGGCGGCGCAATGCGCTGCCTTTTCTCCTCTGGCTGCTCTTTTATTGCGCGCCACCAGGATTTTTTATACACATCGTTTGCCATTTCCGTCGATTTAAGAAACCATTCGCTCTCTCACTGCAGCGCCGCGCTCATTTTGCGTCCTCCCTCTCGCGGGGCGGAGCAGCATGGCCTGTTAGGAGATGAGGGAAACTCATAACAATAACCCGCGACGCGGGCGAAGCATGAAGCAAATACAACAGAGGATTTATGGCCGAAAAACAACCCGAACTTCAGCGTGGGCTGGAGTCTCGTCACATTGAATTAATTGCCCTTGGCGGCACCATCGGCGTTGGCCTGTTTATGGGCGCCGCCAGCACCCTGAAGTGGGCTGGCCCGTCAGTTCTGCTGGCCTATATTATCGCCGGGCTTTTCGTCTTCTTTATTATGCGTTCGATGGGCGAAATGCTTTTCCTCGAGCCGGTCGCCGGATCGTTCGCGGTCTACGCTCATCGTTACATGAGCCCCTTCTTTGGTTATCTCACCGCCTGGTCCTACTGGTTTATGTGGATGGCGGTAGGGATTTCGGAAATCACCGCCATTGGCGTCTATGTCCAGTTCTGGTTCCCGGATCTCGCCCAGTGGATACCGGCACTGATTGCCGTTGGGCTGGTGGCGCTGGCGAACCTTGCGGCGGTGCGCCTGTATGGCGAGATTGAGTTCTGGTTTGCGATGATCAAAGTCACCACCATCATTGTGATGATCATCGTGGGCCTGGGCGTGATTTTCTTCGGCTTTGGCAATGGCGGTCACTCCATCGGCTTTAGCAATCTCACCGAGCATGGCGGCTTCTTCGCCGGCGGCTGGAAAGGGTTCCTCACCGCGCTCTGTATTGTTGTCGCCTCGTATCAGGGCGTTGAGCTGATTGGTATTACCGCGGGTGAAGCGAAAAACCCGCAGGTGACGCTGCGCAGTGCGGTAAGCAAGGTGCTGTGGCGCATCCTGATTTTCTATGTTGGCGCAATCTTCGTTATCGTCACTATCTTCCCGTGGAATGAAATTGGTACCAACGGCAGCCCGTTCGTCCTGACCTTCGCGAAAATCGGTATTACCGCGGCGGCAGGTATTATCAACTTTGTTGTGCTGACGGCGGCGCTCTCCGGCTGTAACAGCGGCATGTACAGCTGTGGCCGTATGCTCTATGCACTGGCGAAGAACCGCCAGTTACCGGCAGCGGTTGCCAAAGTCTCGAAAAACGGCGTACCGGCGGTGGGCGTGACTATCTCGATTATCATCCTGCTCATCGGTTCATGCCTGAACTACATCATTCCTAACCCGCAGCGCGTGTTTGTCTATGTCTATAGCGCCAGCGTGTTGCCGGGCATGGTGCCGTGGTTCGTGATCCTGATTAGCCAGCTGCGTTTTCGCAAGGTTCACAAAGAGGCGATTGCCAGCCATCCGTTCCGCTCGATGCTGTTCCCGTGGGCGAACTGGCTCACCATGGCCTTCCTCGTCTGCGTACTGATTGGCATGGGATTCAATGAAGACACCCGTATGTCGCTGTTTGTCGGCGTGATCTTCCTGGCAGCCGTAACGCTGGTATATAAGCTATTTGGCTTCGATCGCCGTGCGGCAACGCCTCGGATGGGTGAATAAGAGACAAAGTGCGCAAAGCATAACCAAACGCGCATTTTTCTTCAAAAAAGCACTAGACAGCTGCCCCCGAAGTCCGTACTATCCACCCCCGCAACGGCGCTACGCGCCCGTAGCTCAGCTGGATAGAGCGCTGCCCTCCGGAGGCAGAGGTCTCAGGTTCGAATCCTGTCGGGCGCGCCATTTTAACCCGGCGCTTGAGCTGCGGTGGTTCGTGAATTATCACGATACCGCGTGAACAGATTTACAGTGGTGGCTATAGCTCAGTTGGTAGAGCCCTGGATTGTGATTCCAGTTGTCGTGGGTTCGAGTCCCATTAGCCACCCCATTATTTAGCAGTAAAAAGTTTCGTGGCGATGCGAAGGTGGCGGAATTGGTAGACGCGCTAGCTTCAGGTGTTAGTGTCCTTACGGACGTGGGGGTTCAAGTCCCCCCCCTCGCACCACAACTTTGATTGAACAAAAAAGTCAAAAAGCAGTAAAAACGGCGAGTAGCGCAGCTTGGTAGCGCAACTGGTTTGGGACCAGTGGGTCGGAGGTTCGAATCCTCTCTCGCCGACCAATTTTGAACCCCGCGTAAGCGGGGTTTTTTGTTTTCTGCGGTTCAGGTTTTCCTCATTTTCTCCCTGTTGCTCTTCAGCGACATTCTTATCAGGCGCTGTCGCCTATCAGCTACATGTAACCTGTTGATTAAAAACCCTTTACCCAAAATGGCGTAGATATGTCGTCCCATAGCGACACATTGTGTCTGCACAGAAGCGTGTGAAGGCGCTCACTGCCCGCCAGCAGCCTGAATATAGAGGTTTCTTAAAAGGTTGCGTGATGTAACATTTCTTAATGCAGGGTTGGCACGCTATGTGCAATAATACAGGGGTAGATGCTCATTCCATCTCTTATGTTCGCCTTCTGGCCTCATAAACCCAGGAATGACGCAGAGCCGTTTTATGGTGCTTATCGTCCACCGAGAGATGTCGCTTCGGCCTCATCAAACACCATGGGCATAACGTTGAGTGAAGCACCCATTAGTTGTCAAAGACCTGTTTTAACGCCTGTCAGTGTATGCTGACAGGCGTTTTTTTATGGCGGGAGAAAGAGAGGCTTCGCGCCACAGATAAACACTGTAACGCGAAGGGAAGGGCTTAAGCGGGCGGATTGTTCTGCAGCGTTAACAGCAGGCCATCGCGACGCATTGTTGCGGCCTCTTCAGGCTGGCGCAGGCGGTCGAGACAGTCTGCGAGCCAGGCGTAATCAAACGCATCCGGGCGCTGTTTCAGCGCAGCGCGGAATGCAATCGTCGCTTCCTGCCACTCACCATGTTTCATCAGCGACTGACCGAGCGTGCTCCACAGCAGCGGGCGATCGCCCTGCGTTTTGATCTGCTGGCGCAGCACTTTTTCAACCTGTTCCGGGTTATTGGTCTTCAGACGCGGGATCACCAGCACCAGACGATCGTCATACTGCCGCTTCAGGCCGTCGAGAATGATCTCCTGCGCGGTGTCATGATCGTCACACTCAATTAAGTGCTCCGCCATTGCCACCTGCAGCGCCACCTGATGACGCGTTTTACGGCTCTGATTCTTCCACCAGCCCTTCAGACCATCGCTGCCCTGATCGGCACGCGCCTGATCCATAATGCCGATCCACGCCTGTTGCTGCAGCATGTCGCGGTGCTCTTCATCGCCAACGTTAGCTTTCGCCATCGAAGGAATGATATCGAGCAGCGACGTCCACGCACCGGTGCGAATATAGGCCTGTTCCGTCAGACGCAGCACTTCCGGATGGCGCGGTGCGATCTCCAGCAGTTTATCGACGCCGTGACGCGCAGCATGGTTCTCATTGCGCGCCAGTTGCAGACGAACGCGGGTGATCTCGACCGGAATCGGGTCATTCTCTGCCAGTTCGGCAGCACGCTGGAGGTGCTGGTTAGCGCGCATTTCATCGCCTCGCTGCTGGGCGGCTTCCGCTGCCAGCAGATAGTTAACCAGCGGTTGTTCCGCGTGATCGGCATTTTTCGACATCAGCTTCTCAACCTGCTGATAATCGCCTTCCGCCAGCTTCAGCAACGCCTGTTCTGTCTGTTTGCGTGCGCGACGGCGCTTACGGCCCATAAACCAGCCGCGAGTATGCGCGCCGGTACGGAAGATCCGACGCAGCAGCCACTCCAGGGCAAAGAAGACCACCAGCGTCAGCACCAGCATGATCGCCAGACCCGTGACGCTGGTTTCAATGTTGTAGTTATCCGTCTGGATCAGCACATAACCCTGATGCCCGGCGAGCATCGGGCCCAGCACGATCCCGGCGAGAAGCAGTGCAAAGAGCAATAATACTTTCAGCATAATTATTCTCCCTGCGCTGCATCGGCGGGCGCTGCGGGCGCCTGTTCAGACGGCACAGCGGGCTGCGCGAGCAGGTTGCGCACGCGGGTCTGCATCAATTTTTCCAGAATCGGCTGGCTCTGGAGCGATTCAGGCAGCTCCATGGCGATAGATTGCTGACCGAGCTTATCCACCTCTTCGAGAAACGCTTTGGTGGCCGCATCGTCCGTATCGTAGTAGGCGCGAACCCACGTCGACACGTTATCCAGCGCCTGTTTATAGGTCTCTTCCTGATGACGCGGAACGGCCTGCGCCGCGACCAGCAGGCGCGAGCGGATGTTCTCACGCAGATAGACATCCTGATTCGGCGCTAACAGCGGTACGGCGGTCTCATCGCGGCGGCGAATGGTAATAAAGCTGTCCATAAAGTTGCGCCAGCTTTTTTGCAGGTTAACGCGCCACTCGCTGATGGAGCTTGAGAGCTCGCCGCTGTCGGAATCCATCGGCGAATCATCGTCGTTATTGTCGGCGAGTCGCAGGTTATCGATCTGGTTGGAGAGCTGGTTCAGCTTGAGAATGGCCCCGTCATAATCGACCTGGGTCACAGATGAGAGGCTGGCGATATCGTCGGTGATGGCACGACGCGCAGTAATCAGGCTCGGATCGTTCATATCCGCAAGACTTGCGTCAGCGCTTTTCAGCAGCGCGGCCGCGGTGGTGACATCCTGATCGCTCCACAGCTTACGGCCCGCCAGTTTGACGAGGAAATCAGCCTGCGCCAGCTGCCAGGTTTTGGCATCGGAGCCGGAGATGGTCGCGACTTTCTGCTGAACTTCATCAAGCTGCTTCGCCAGCGCTTCGCTTTGGCGTTTTTCTGCCGCCAGCGCATCAGCCTGCTGTTTAATCACCCCTTCCAGCTCAGTACGCTGCTTATCCTGCGTCTGTTGTAGCGCGATCAGCTGGTCGGCGATTTCGCCATTGCTGGTTTGCAGGGTTTTATTTTGATGCTTCACCCAGCCATAAAGCCCGGCGCCCGATGCCAGCGCAATAGCGATGGCGATCGCGCTTAGCGCGAGGCTGGTCCTGTTAGCGCGTCTCTTCTTCTCTGCTTTCTCCGGCAGCGGCGTTACGCCGTCAGCCGCTTTGGTCTCTTCAACCACGGCGGAGGAGTTTTCGTGTTCCGTCATTATGGCTTCCCATTATGAGAGTTATTGTAATGCGCGAAGCAGCGCATCGTTGTCGGCATTGTCAGCGACCTGAATCTCTTGCCAGCCCAGTTCCCGGGCAAGGTTCGCCAGACGTTCGCTTACCACCACCAGGCGGCAGCGAAGTAACCAGTTCTCCCGATACCAGGGAGGAATAAGTGAAAAAAGTTGCTGCAGCATTTCGCCGCTGGTGACCACCAGCGTTGAGACGCCCCGCGTATGCCAGCGCATCGCTTCTTCTGCACCGTCATAAAATTTTGCACTGCGTTGATAACACTCGCAAAATTCAACATTCGCGCCGCGCTCAGTTAACGTTTCCGCCAACAGCTCGCGTCCGCCATTGCCCCGTAAGATTAGCGCATGCTTGCCCTGAACATCTTGCAATTCAGGTAATTGTAGCAACACTTCGCTGATTTCCCGGTCGTGAGGGTAGCGTACATCGATACCGCTTACCGTATGCAGCGCGAGTGCGGTGGTTCGCCCAATGGCAAACCAGGCCGGTTCCTTCGGGAAGGAGAGGCCAGCTTGCTGCAAATGGGCATGCGCGAAGGAGACAGCGTGCTGCGACAGCACAAACGCGAGGTCATTCGCGCCGAGCCTGGCAAGCTTACCGGGTAATAAAGGCAGCTCACGACCCGGCGTGAATTCAATCAACGGAAAGCTCCAGGCCACCAAACCCAGTGTGCGCAGTCGGCTCACTAACTCTTCCCCGGAGGGAGAGGGACGGGTGACCAGGATACTCATGCGGGGGCTTCTCCGTTGTAAATATCAGCAAGAATGGCGCGCGCGCCGTTATCCAGCAGCTCTTCGGCCAGCGAGATGCCCATCTTTAGCGCATCTTCCGGTTGGCCGCGACGCTCGCCGCGTATCATCGTCGAACCATCCGGCGCGCCAACCAGCCCGCGCAACCAGAGTTCGCCCTTAATCAATTCAGCATAGCTGCCGATTGGCACCTGGCAGCCGCCTTCAAGACGGGTGTTCATCGCCCGCTCGGCTTTAACGCGGATTGCGGTCTCATCATGATTCAGCGGTTGCAGCAGCGCGCGGGTGCGCGCATCGTCAAGACGGCACTCAACGCCTACCGCGCCCTGGCCGACGGCCGGGAGTGAGATTTCCGGCGGCAGCGCCCAGCGTACGCGATCGCTAAGACCAAGGCGGTTAAGACCGGCGACGGCGAGGATAATCGCATCGTATTCGCCGTTATCGAGCTTGCTCAGGCGGGTGCCAACGTTGCCGCGCAGCGAGCGGATCACCAGATCGGGGCGCAGCGCAGCCAGCTGACACTGGCGACGTAAACTTGAGGTGCCGACAATACTGCCTGCGGGCAGTTCGTCCAGAGACTTATAACGATTAGAGACAAAGGCGTCGCGCGGATCGTCGCGTTCGCAAATCGTCACCAGACCGAGTCCATCGGGAAAGTCGACCGGGACATCTTTCATTGAGTGCACGGCGATGTCGGCGTGGTTGTCGAGCAGCGCCCGTTCAAGCTCTTTGACGAACAGGCCTTTGCCACCCACTTTCGCCAGCGGCGTATCGAGGATCACATCGCCGCGCGTGACCATCGGCACCAGCTCAACGGCTAACCCCGGATGGCTCGCTTCAAGGCGCGCTTTTACATAATGTGCCTGCCAGAGCGCAAGCGGGCTTTGCCGTGTGGCAATTCTTAAAACATTGTCTACCATGCTTGATACCGTCAATTTCGTCCGTTGACCATCCTAACACTGTTGCATTAGGGTGTCAGTGTTCACGGTCGATTGCGGGTCTCGCGCCGCGCAACAGGCGCAGCGCGGGATGTAATTCGGAATTTACAGAGTGCGTTTAATGCTAAACTGGTTTGTAGCGCATCTTTCTTTACGGTCAATGAGCAAGGTGTTAGATTGATCACGTTTTAGACCATTTTTTCGTCTGTCCTCCCATAACGATAACGACGAAAAAAGGGCAACGGCTACTTTTGGATTTTCTGTCTACGCACCCCTTTTCAAGCTGCGGCCTACAAAACATCAGCATGAAGGTGTGTATAAAACATCAGGCGATATGTCTTGTACCTCTATATTGAGACGCTGAAACAGCGACTGGATGCCATTAATCAACTGCGTGTGGATCGCGCGCTTGCTGCCATGGGCCCTGCTTTTCAGCAGGTTTACAGTCTGCTGCCGACATTACTGCACTATCACCATCCGCTGATGCCTGGCTACCTTGACGGTAACGTTCCCAATGGCATTTGCCTCTACACGCCTGATGAAAACCAACTCCACTACCTGAACGAACTTGAGCTGAACCGTGGCCTGCCTGCGCAGGATGCGCCGACCGGCGAACTGCCGATCACCGGCGTCTACTCCATGGGCAGCACCTCTTCGGTTGGGCAGAGCTGCTCTTCCGATCTTGATATCTGGGTCTGTCACCAATCCTGGCTCGATAATGACGAGCGCCAGCTGTTACAGCGTAAATGCAGCCTGCTGGAGAGCTGGGCGGCTTCCCTTGGCGTGGAAGTGAGCTTCTTCCTGATTGATGAGAACCGCTTCCGCCATAATGAAAGCGGCAGCCTCGGCGGCGAAGATTGCGGCTCAACGCAGCACATTTTACTGCTCGATGAGTTCTACCGCACCGCCGTGCGCCTGGCAGGTAAACGTATTCTTTGGAATATGGTGCCGGGCGATGAAGAGGAGAATTACGACGATTACGTCATGACGCTCTACGCGCAGGGCGTTCTGACCCCGAACGAGTGGCTCGATCTGGGCGGCTTAAGCTCGCTCTCGGCGGAAGAGTATTTCGGTGCCAGCCTGTGGCAGCTCTATAAGAGCATCGACTCGCCCTATAAAGCGGTGCTGAAAACCCTGCTGCTCGAAGCCTACTCCTGGGAATATCCGAATACCCGCCTGCTGGCGAAAGATATTAAACAGCGCCTGCACGACGGCGAGATCGTCTCCTTCGGTCTCGATCACTACTGCATGATGCTTGAGCGCGTCACCCACTATCTGGAAGCGATTGAGGATCCGACGCGTCTTGACCTGGTACGTCGATGTTTCTATTTAAAAGTGTGTGAAAAGCTGAGCCGCGAACGCGCCTGCGTCGGCTGGCGTCGCGAAGTGATCACGCAGTTAGTGAAAGAGTGGGGCTGGGACGAAGCGCGCCTCGCAATGCTCGATAACCGCGCTAACTGGAAAATCGATCAGGTGCGCGAAGCGCACAATGAGCTGCTTGATGCGATGATGCAGAGCTACCGTAACCTGATCCGCTTTGCCCGCCGTAATAACCTGAGCGTCTCCGCCAGCCCGCAGGATATCGGGGTCTTAACCCGTAAACTCTACGCGGCGTTTGAAGCGCTACCGGGCAAAGTGACGCTGGTGAACCCGCAGATTTCACCGGATCTCTCCGAACCGAACTTAACCTTTATTCATGTGCCGCCGGGCCGCGCCAACCGTACCGGTTGGTATCTCTACAACCGTGCGCCGAATATGGACTCCATCGTCAGCCATCAGCCGCTGGAGTATAACCGTTACCTGAACAAGCTGGTCGCCTGGGCATGGTTTAACGGCTTGCTGACGTCGCGTACGCGCCTGTTTATTAAGGGCAACGGCATTGTCGATCTGCCGAAGCTGCAGGAGATGGTTGCTGATGTCTCGCACCACTTCCCGCTGCGCCTGCCTGCGCCGACGCCGAAAGCGCTCTACAGCCCGTGCGAAATCCGTCATCTGGCGATTATCGTCAACCTGGAGTACGACCCGACCGCGGCGTTCCGTAACCAGGTGGTGCACTTTGATTTCCGCAAGCTTGATGTCTTCAGCTTCGGCGAGCAGCAAAACTGCCTCGTTGGCAGCGTCGATCTGCTCTATCGCAACTCGTGGAACGAAGTGCGTACCCTGCACTTCAACGGCGAGCAGGCGATGATTGAAGCGCTGAAAACCATCCTCGGCAAAATGCACCAGGATGCCGCGCCGCCGGACAGCGTCGAAGTCTTCTGTTACAGCCAGCATCTGCGTGGCCTGATTCGCACCCGCGTGCAGCAGCTGGTCTCTGAATGTATCGAACTGCGCCTCTCGACGACACGTCACGAAACCGGTCGCTTTAAAGCGCTGCGCGTGGCGGGGCAAACCTGGGGCTTGTTCTTCGAGCGCGTGAACGTTTCGGTGCAGAAGCTGGAAAACGCCATTGAGTTTTACGGCGCTATCTCTCATAACAAGCTGCATGGTTTGTCGGTGCAGGTGGAGACCAACCACGTTGAATTACCGGCGGTGGTGGATGGCTTTGCCAGCGAAGGGATTATTCAGTTCTTCTTTGAAGAGGCGGGGGAAGAGGGCTTTAACATCTATATTCTGGATGAGAGCAACCGCGCCGAAGTGTATCACCACTGCGAAGGCAGCAAAGAGGAGCTGGTGCGTGACGTAAGCCGCTTCTTCTCCTCCTCCCACGATCGTTTTACCTACGGCTCGAGCTTTATCAACTTCAACCTGCCGCAGTTTTACCAGATTGTGAATGTTGAAGGGCGCGCGCAGGTGATCCCGTTCCGCAACCAGGCGATCAGCACCGCATCGCCGGCCAATCAGGATAACGCCGCACCGCTGTTGCAGCAGTACTTCTCCTGATAGTGCTGCCCGGTCTCCCGGGCAGTGCGTCTTAGCGGAAAGTGACGCTTTCGCCTGCTTGCTGGCTTGCCGCCTGCTCCAGCAGATCCCAGAAGGTTTCGCCGCTGCGATCGCAGACCCACTCATCCCCTTTGAGATTGAAATGGTAACCGCCCTGTTTTGTCGCCAGCCACACCTGGTGCAGCGGCTCCTGACGGTTAATGATGATTTTACTGCCGTTCTCAAAGCTGAGGGTTAATACGCCGCCGTTGATTTCACAGTCGATATCGCTATCGCCGTCCCACTCATCCAGGCGTTCTTCGATGGTGAGCCACAGGCCGTCGGCGAGGCGATGAAATTCTGAATCGTTCATTCTGCTTTCCTGTTTTTTATGATGGCCGCAGTATAACGCGAAACATTTCCCGTTGCCCTAAACGTGCAAACTCTTGCTTTTGTGTCTTCTCCTGCGATGATAGAGCGCAGTAAGAATGAACTCACAGGCAACGATAATGAAAGATCTGTTTCGCACGCTGGCCGTAGTGCTGACTCTGTTCAGCCTGACGGGCTGTGGTCTGAAAGGGCCGCTCTACTTCCCTCCGGCCGATAAAACCGCGCCGCCGCCAACCAAAACGCAGGAGAGCACGATCCAGCCTACTATTCCGGATAGTAACGATCGGGGCGATACCGGCTCGCCGACCCAGGTGAATTATTGACGTTACCGCTCTGTACCCGCGTAAATGGAGTAGATAATGCAGTTCTCAAAGATGCATGGCCTTGGCAACGATTTTATGGTCGTCGACGCGGTGACGCAGAACCTCTTTTTCTCCCCGGAGTTGATCCGTCGTCTGGCGGATCGCCATCTTGGCGTAGGCTTCGATCAACTGCTGGTGGTTGAGCCTCCTTACGATCCTGAGCTCGATTTTCACTACCGTATTTTTAACGCTGACGGCAGCGAAGTGTCGCAGTGCGGCAACGGCGCGCGCTGTTTCGCCCGTTTTGTGCGTCTGAAAGGTTTGACCAATAAACGTGACATTCGCGTCAGTACAGCGAACGGGCGTATGGTATTGAGCGTAACGGAAGATGAACTGGTGCGCGTCAATATGGGCGAACCGAACTTCGAACCGTCGCAGGTGCCGTTTCGCGCGAACAAAGCTGAGAAGACCTATATTATGCGCGCGGCGGAACAAACCGTGCTCTGCGGCGTCGTATCGATGGGCAACCCGCACTGTGTTATTCAGGTCGATAGCGTGGAAAACGCACCGGTAGAGACGCTGGGACCGGTGCTGGAGAGCCATGAGCGCTTTCCTGAGCGCGCCAATATCGGCTTTATGCAGGTCGTCAAAACCGATCATATCCGCCTGCGCGTTTTCGAGCGCGGCGCAGGTGAAACGCAGGCGTGCGGAAGCGGTGCCTGCGCAGCCGTTGCCGTCGGCATTCAGCAAGGCTTGCTGGCGGAAAGCGTTCGCGTGGAGTTACCGGGCGGTCGACTTGATATCGCCTGGAAAGGCCCGGGCCAACCGCTGTACATGACTGGCCCGGCGGCACATGTCTATGACGGGTTTATTCATCTATGAAGCAACCAGGGGAAGAATTGCAGGAGACGCTGACGGAGCTGGAAGATCAGACCGTTGCCGACTATTTGGTGCGCCATCCTGACTTCTTTATCCGTAACGCGCGGCTGGTGGAACAGATGCGCGTGCCGCATGCGGTGCGCGACACGGTTTCTCTGGTGGAGTGGCATATGGCGCGCTCGCGCAACCACATCAACGCGCTGGAAGAGAACATGACGCTGTTGATGGAGCAGGCGAGCGCCAATGAAGGGCTCTTTTATCGCCTGCTGCGTCTGCAAAGCCGGCTGGCTTCCGCGCCAAGCCTTGATGAGATGCTGAACCGCCTGCACCGCTGGGCGCGTGATTTAGGGCTGGCAGGCGCCACGGTGCGCCTCTTTCCGGATCGCTGGCGTCTCGGCGCGCCGTCGCGCTACACCCATCTTTCCCTGTCGCGTCAGGCGTTTGAGCCACTGCGCATTCAGCGGCTTGGTCACCAGCATCACTATCTGGGATCGCTCAACGGGCCGGAGCTGTTGCTGCTGTTGCCGGAAGCGAAAGCCATCGGTTCAGTGGCGATGTCGCTGATGGGGCAAGATGGCTCGCTCGGCGTGGTACTGTTCAGCAGCCGCGATCCGCACCATTATCAACATGGTCAGGGTACCCAGCTGCTGGAGGAGATCGCGCAGATGCTGCCGGATCTGCTTGAGCGCTGGATCGCGCGCGCATGACCGCTTCGCCGCTCTTCCCGCTCGTTACCCGCTTTTTGCGTTACCTCGGCGTTGAGCGCCAGCTCAGCCCGATCACCCTGCGCAACTATCAGCGCCAGCTGGACGCCATAATGGCGATGGCGGACGATCTCGGCCTTAAAAGCTGGCAACAGTGCGATGCTGCCACGGTGCGCTCGATTGCCACCCGCAGCCGCCGCAAAGGGCTGGGTGCGGCGAGTCTCGCGCTACGGCTCTCCGCCCTGCGCAGCTTCTTTGACTGGCTGGTGAGCCAGGGCGAGCTGCCCGCCAACCCGGCGAAAGGGATCTCGGCGCCGAAAGCCGCGCGCCATCTGCCGAAAAATATCGATGTCGATGATGTAAACCGCCTGCTGGAGATCGACATTAACGATCCGCTGGCGGTGCGCGACCGCGCGATGCTGGAAGTGATGTACGGCGCGGGCCTGCGTCTGTCGGAACTGGTCAATCTCGATATCAAACACCTCGATCTGGAGAGCGGCGAAGTGTGGGTGCTCGGAAAAGGCAGCAAAGAGCGCCGCGTGCCGATAGGCCGCAATGCGGTGAGCTGGGTTGAGCACTGGCTCGATCTGCGCGAGCTGTTTGGCGCGCAGGACGATGCGCTGTTCCTCTCAAAGCTTGGCAAGCGCATCTCGGCGCGCAATGTGCAGAAACGGTTTGCCGAATGGGGCATTAAGCAGGGGCTGAACAGCCATGTGCATCCGCATAAACTGCGCCACTCGTTTGCCACCCATATGCTGGAGTCGAGCGGCGATCTGCGCGGCGTGCAGGAGCTGCTCGGCCACGCCAATTTATCCACCACCCAGATCTATACCCATCTTGATTTTCAACACCTTGCTTCGGTCTACGATGCGGCGCATCCGCGCGCAAAACGGGGGAAATAATGCGTTTTTACCGCCCACCAGGCGAGATCTCGGCGATCACTTTCGACCTGGACGACACCCTTTATGACAACCGGCTGGTGATCCAGCGTACAGAGCAGGAGTCGCTGGCCTTTTTGCAGGGCTACCACCCGGCGCTCAGCACGCTGGAGAACAGCGAATTCAAGCGCCTGCGCCAGGCGCTGCGCGAAACCGAGCCGGATATCTACCACGATGTCACCGAGTGGCGGCGACGCGCCGTTGAGCGCGCTATGCTCGATGCCGGGCTGACGGCAGCAGAGGCCGCGGCCGGTGCCGAAGCCGCCATGGCCAACTTTGCGCACTGGCGCAGCCGCATTGATGTCCCGGACGAGACCCACGACACGCTGGCGAAGCTGGCAGAAAAGTGGCCGCTGGTGGCGATCACTAACGGTAATGCGCAGCCGGAGCTGTTCGGGCTCGGCGATTATTTTAAATTTGTACTGCGTGCCGGACCGGACGGGCGCTCAAAACCCTTCAGCGATATGTATCACCGCGCCGCTGAGCGTCTTGGCGTGCCCATTGGCAACATTTTGCACGTTGGTGACGATCTCACCACCGACGTTGCGGGCGCGATCCGCTGCGGCATGCAGGCCTGCTGGATCAAACCCGAGGGCGCAGATCTGCTGCAAGCCAGCGACAGCCGCCTGTTGCCGCATATGGAAATTTCGCGGTTGGCATCCCTCACTACGCTGATATAATCACCCATTGTTCTGTATAAAATACCAGGGTTTTGGTGGCGGGCGCGGCGCGAATACGCCCACGCAAACCGGACCCTGGTACGCGAAGCGCCACCGGCGTTTTGTTCAATTCCTGATGACTACGCGACGGTACCTATGGACGTTTCTTATCTGCTCGACAGCCTCAATGACAAACAGCGCGACGCCGTAGCGGCGACACGCAGCAATATGCTGGTGCTGGCGGGAGCGGGAAGCGGCAAGACGCGCGTGTTGGTGCACCGTATCGCATGGCTGATCACCGTAGAGAACTGCTCGCCCTTCTCGATTATGGCGGTCACCTTTACCAACAAAGCGGCGGCGGAGATGCGCCACCGTATCGGCCAGTTGATGGGCACCACCCAGGGCGGCATGTGGGTCGGCACCTTCCACGGGCTGGCGCACCGGCTGCTGCGCGCGCACCATATGGACGCGAAGCTGCCGCAGGATTTCCAGATCCTCGATAGCGAAGATCAGCTGCGCCTGCTCAAGCGTCTGATCAAAGCGATGAACCTTGATGAGAAGCAGTGGCCAGCGCGCCAGGCGATGTACTACATCAACGGTCAAAAAGATGAGGGCATTCGCCCGCACCATATCCAAAGCTTCGGCAATCCGGTGGAGCAGACCTGGCAGAAGGTCTACCAGGCCTATCAGGAGGCGTGCGATCGCGCCGGGCTGGTCGATTTTGCCGAGCTGCTGCTGCGCGCCCACGAGCTGTGGCTGAACAAACCGCATATTCTGCAGCACTATCGCGAGCGCTTTACCAATATCCTGGTGGATGAGTTCCAGGATACTAACAACATTCAGTACGCGTGGATCCGCCTGCTGGCGGGCGATACCGGCAAGGTGATGATTGTCGGCGACGATGACCAGTCGATCTACGGCTGGCGCGGCGCGCAGGTGGAGAACATCCAGCGCTTCCTCACCGATTTTCCCGGCGCGCAAACCATTCGTCTTGAGCAGAACTACCGCTCTACCAGCAATATTCTGAGCGCCGCTAACGCCCTGATTGAGAACAACAACGGGCGTCTGGGGAAAAAGCTGTGGACCGAAGGGACCGCCGGCGAGCCGATCTCCCTTTACTGCGCGTTTAACGAGCTGGATGAAGCGCGTTTCGTGGTTAATCGCATCAAAGCCTGGCAGGACAACGGCGGCCAGCTGACGCAGTGCGCCATCCTCTATCGCAGCAACGCCCAGTCGCGCGTGCTGGAAGAGGCGTTACTGCAGACGAGCATGCCCTATCGCATCTATGGCGGCATGCGCTTCTTCGAACGTCAGGAGATTAAAGATGCGCTCGCCTATCTGCGCCTGATCGCTAACCGTAACGATGACGCCGCGTATGAGCGCGTGGTGAATACGCCGACGCGCGGCATTGGCGATCGCACTTTAGACGTTGTTCGCCAGACCTCCCGTGAGCGCCAGCTGACGCTGTGGCAGGCGACCCGCGAGCTGCTGCAAGAGAAAGCGCTGGCGGGCCGTGCGGCGGGCGCGTTGCAGCGTTTTCTTGAGCTAATCGACGCGCTGGCGCAGGAGACGGCGGATATGCCGCTGCATGTGCAAACCGACCGGGTGATCAGCGATTCCGGCCTGCGCGCGATGTACGAGCAGGAGAAGGGTGAAAAAGGCCAGACGCGAATTGAGAACTTAGAGGAGCTGGTCACCGCAACGCGGCAGTTCAGCTACAACGAAGAAGATGAAGATTTAATGCCGCTGCAGGCGTTCCTCTCTCACGCGGCGCTGGAAGCGGGCGAAGGGCAGGCGGACACCTGGCAGGACGCGGTGCAGTTGATGACCTTGCACTCGGCGAAGGGGCTTGAGTTCCCGCAGGTGTTTATTGTCGGCATGGAAGAGGGGATGTTCCCGAGCCAGATGTCCCTTGATGAGGGTGGCCGTCTGGAAGAGGAGCGCCGTCTGGCCTATGTCGGCGTCACGCGCGCGATGCAAAAACTGACCTTAACCTACGCGGAAACGCGTCGGTTGTATGGTAAAGAGGTTTATCACCGCCCTTCACGCTTTATCGGCGAGCTGCCGGAAGAGTGCGTTGAAGAGGTGCGTTTGCGCGCCAGCATCAGCCGCCCGGTCAGCCATCAGCGGATGGGCACGCCGGTGGCGCAGAGCGATACGGGCTATAAGCTTGGTCAGCGCGTGCGCCACGCCAAATTTGGCGAAGGCACGGTGGTGAATATGGAAGGCAGCGGCGAGCACAGCCGCTTGCAGGTGGCGTTCCAGGGGCAGGGTATTAAGTGGTTAGTCGCCGCCTATGCGAAGCTCGAAACCGTGTAACCTTCAGAAAAATATCATCATTTTGTAATATTCTGCTAGCCTTATACGCTGAAGGGCAAATATTGCTCTTTAGCGTTTCGTTGCGTGTTGACGCCTCCTGAGTGCTGGCGTAACATGCGCGCACGATCACGCTAAGAGGACATTCGCCTTGGACACACCCAGTAGATGCTGGCTCAATTTCCTGGATTTCAGGAACAACTCCTAAGGCTTTCTCCTCACGCTGATGGCCTTAGAGGTTGTCGGCGACCCGCTTTATCCCCGTCGCGCTGAGTCAGACTGTTTAATGGTCTGAAACCCCAATTGTTTCTTGTGTGCCCTGCGAACTGTCCGATATTTTTTGCATTGGGAGTCCCGGCCATGCTGAGCGCATTTCAACTGGAAAACAATCGTTTAAGCCGTCTTGAGGCTGACGAAATCAAACACCTCGCCAGCTCGGTTTGGGTGGATTTGGTCGAGCCGGACGATGATGAACGTACCCGCGTGCAAACGGAATTGGGCCAGAATCTGGCTACGCGACCTGAACTGGAAGACATCGAAGCCTCGGCGCGTTTTTTCGAAGACGAAGACGGTCTGCACATCCACTCCTTCTTCTTTTATGAAGATGCGGAGGATCACGCAGGCAACTCAACGGTAGCATTCACCATTCGCGAAGGGCGTCTCTTTACCCTGCGCGAGCGCGAACTGCCCGCGTTTCGTCTCTACCGTATGCGCGCCCGCAGCCAGGAGATGGTTGACGGCAACGCCTACGAACTGCTGCTCGATCTCTTCGAAACCAAAATCGAACAGCTGGCGGATGAGATTGAAAACATCTACAGCGATCTGGAAAAACTGAGCCGCGTCATTATGGAAGGGCAGCAGGGCGATGAGTATGACGAAGCGCTCTCTACGCTTGCTGAGCAGGAAGATATCGGCTGGAAAGTGCGGTTGTGTCTGATGGATACCCAGCGCGCGCTGAACTTCCTGGTGCGCAAAGCGCGTTTACCGGCGGGTCAGCTTGAGCAGGCGCGCGAGATCCTGCGCGATATCGAGTCGCTGCTGCCGCATAACGAATCCCTGTTCCAGAAGGTGAACTTCCTGATGCAGGCGGCGATGGGTTTTATCAATATCGAGCAGAACCGAATCATCAAGATCTTCTCGGTCGTTTCGGTAGTGTTTCTGCCGCCAACGCTGGTGGCATCAAGCTATGGGATGAACTTCGAGTTTATGCCCGAGCTGCACTGGAGCTTCGGCTATCCCGGCGCGATTATCTTTATGATCCTTGCCGGTCTTGCCCCCTACCTCTACTTCAAACGCCGCAACTGGCTTTGAAGCCAAAAAAAAGGTTCAGCCTGCGCTGAACCTTTTTTCTTTACAGGCCCCAGGTCTGGATGCCTTTAACTTTATATTCGTGATACCAGACATTTGTTCGCATCATGATAAGCATGGGTACGATAAAGGAGAGGAAAGGGAAACCTATAAGAGCGGCGACTAATAATCCCAGTACGTTCAGCCCAATAGAGGTCAGCGCTTTTTTCCACAGGCCCAGGATAAAGAGATAAATACAGCCGAAGAAGAAAGCGTAGAAGTTTTGGTTAACTGTTACTTTCTCCCCAAATTTCATCTGCTTAAACGCTTGTTTCCACGCCGGAGTAGGACGCCAGAATCCGGGGTAGCCATTCTTTTCAAAAAATGCGAAGCGATACTTCCACTTGTCGCTCAGCGATTCATCTTTCTGGTAATCATAGTCGTTGATAGTACTCATTTTCCTCTCCTGAAAAACCCTGTCTTTTAAACTAATTAGCTGTTTTTACTTCCGTTGGCGCGAACATAAACATAAAAAATACCAGGCCGTCGAACCAAATATAGATCTGAGCGCCGAGCAGCAGATATTCATCATCCAGCACGAAACCTGCCGCGGAGACCACTGGCGAAATGAGATAAACCAGGATCGACAAAATGACGACATAACGCCCCTTTAATCCACTATCCCGGCAGCGCTGCGCATTGATATTGATCTTCACCCACGTGTAAACCAGCAGGCAGAGCAGCGGCAGTATGGGAAGCTTCGCCACGCTAACCATGGCAATTAAAAAAACAATATGCAGAAGCATAAAAGTAAGGAAATAGGGCTTACGCGCGAGGCATGCCTTGCCTGTTGGCCAAAAAATCCTGCGGATCATTTTTCCGGGTCGTCCTGAATAGCGTAATAATAAAGCGGCGAACATACCATTCAGTAGATTAATATGCGACGCGACGATCGAATAACCCACGAATATTTGTAGGTAGCGGGCGGCAATTCCGCCCGTCTGATTTGTTCCCTAAGCGGAATTAGCGTGTTTTACGTAATGCGCGCTGGGTATAAAGGGCATCCATTACGAAGATCGCCAGTGCCACCCAAATAAAGCCAAAGGTCACCATTTTATCCGCGCCGGGATGCTCACCGTAAAAGGTCACCGCCAGCACGAACATCAGCGTCGGGCCGATGTACTGAAAGAAACCGAGGGTTGAGAGGCGCAGACGTGTTGCCGCCCCGGTAAAGCAGAGCAGCGGCACGGTGGTCACCACGCCCGCCGCGATCAGCAGCAGATTGAGCGACAGGCTGTTTTGCGACATATGGCTGGTCGGGCTATCGGTAATGCCGAACAGCCAGATGGCCGCCACCGGCAGTAACCATAAGGTCTCTATCAGCATGCCGGTTTGTGCCTCAACGGCGATTTTCTTTCGCAGCAGGCCGTAGAAGGCGAAGCTAAAGGCGAGGCCGAGGGCGATCACCGGCAGCGAGCCAAAGGTCCAGAGCTGCACCAGCACGCCGAGCGCGGCGAGGATCACCGCCAGCCACTGCATACGACGAAAACGCTCGCCCAGGAAAAGCATCCCCAGCAGGATATTCACCAGCGGGTTAATAAAGTAGCCGAGGCTCGCTTCCAGCATATGGTTATGGTTGACCGCCCAGATAAACAGCAGCCAGTTACCGCCCACCAGCACCGCCGAGACTGCCAGCAGCAAAATCTTTTTCGGCGTTTGCAGCAGCGCTTTCACGCTCTTCCACTGGCGGCTTACGCTTATCAGCGCCAGCATAAAAAAGAAGGACCAGATGACGCGGTGAGTCAGGATCTCATCGGCGGGAACATACCAAATCACTTTGAAATAGGCGGGCGCAATGCCCCAGATAAAATAAGCGGCGAGCGCAAGTAATACGCCAAGCCGCGTCTGCTTTGCATCCATCAGAAAGACTCGTTGCGAAAATGTAACCGCATGGTACCCGATTTCGCAGGCCTGCTCACCCCACCATATAGGTAGCGGTTGCGCTGGCGATATGCACCTGCTCCTCGTTATGTAACTCCACGCGTGCAACCGCGACCTTATTACCGGCACGTAACAAACTGCTGCTGGCGGTAAACCGCGTACCGCGGCCGGGTCGCAGATAATCAACACGCAGATCAATCGTCCCCATGCGCGCCAGGCGCTGGCGCAGCTCCTCTTCGCTAATGGTTTCATGGCGGGTGAGGGTGCTGCCGACGCATACCAGCCCGGCGGCGACATCCAGCGCGGAGGCAATCACCCCACCGTGGAGAATGCTCTGCGCCCAGTTACCGACCATCATCGGCTGGTTATTGAAATGCAGTTCTGCGAACGCTTTTTCATAGCGCCCCAGCTCCAGGCCTAACGCACGGTTGTAGGGCATGTGATAGACAAAAATCTCGCCCACCATTTGCAGGGCTTGATCGGCGGTAAGAACGGCTGACATATCAATCTGATCCGATGAGTTAATGGAGTGTTAATTTTATGCTCAATGTTTGTTGATTGCTACTTTAAGAGCGATAGACGAGCAGTGACGCAAGAAATATGTAGAATACGTGCGGATAAGACTATTAACTAACTCAACAATAATTCGGAGCTTAAACCGATGCGCACCTGGCCGGGGTATATTTTCGCAGTGCTGGCACTGCCGTTTATGGCACTCGCACAAGAAGCAACCATCAAAGAAGTTCATGATGCGCCCGTCGTGCGCGGCAGCATCATCGCGAATATGTTGCAGGACCACGATAATCCGTTCACGCTCTATCCGTATGAATCCAACTATGTGCTTTATACCGATACCAGCGATCTGAATAAAGAAGCGATCCGCTCCTACAACTGGGCTGACAACGCGCGTAAAGATGAAGTGAAGTTCCAGATAAGCCTGGCCTTCCCCTTCTGGCGCGGCATTCTCGGGCCAAACTCAGTATTAGGCGGTTCCTATACGCAAAAATCCTGGTGGCAGCTCTCCAACAGCGGCGAGTCTTCTCCCTTCCGTGAAACCAACTATGAACCGCAGCTGTTCCTCGGTTTCGCCACGGATTACCGATTTGCTGGCTGGACGCTGCGCGACGTGGAAGTTGGTTTCAACCATGACTCCAACGGCCGCTCCGATCCCACCTCGCGCAGCTGGAACCGTGCTTACACCCGCCTGATGGCGCAAAACGGTAACTGGATGGTGGAAGTGAAGCCCTGGTATGTCGTAGGCTCCACGGACGACAACCCGGATATCACCAAATATATGGGTTACTACCAGCTGAAAATCGGTTACGAAATTGGTGATGCGATCCTCAGCGCGAAAGGGCAGTACAACTGGAATACCGGCTACGGCGGCGCAGAAATCGGCCTCAGCTACCCGGTGACCAAACACGTTCGCCTCTATACTCAGGTTTACAGCGGCTACGGCGAATCGCTGATTGATTATAATTTCAATCAGACCCGCTTCGGCGTGGGCGTGATGCTCAACGATCTGTTTTAAGGCATTGCAGTTTCAGTCACAGGCGCTGAAAATAGCGCCTGTTTTTATTTCAGGCAAATGGGGTCAATGTGGCGCAGGCGGAAGTATTGAATCAGGAATCGCTGGCTAAACAGGTTTTACAAGAGACCTTTGGCTACCAGCAGTTCCGCCCTGGCCAGCAGGATATTATCGACACCGTGCTTGGCGGTCGCGACTGCCTGGTGGTGATGCCGACCGGCGGCGGCAAATCGCTCTGTTACCAAATTCCGGCGCTAGTGCTGGAAGGGCTGACGGTCGTGGTCTCGCCGCTTATCTCGCTGATGAAAGATCAGGTCGACCAACTGCTCGCCAACGGCGTGGCGGCGGCCTGTCTCAACTCGTCCCAGAGCCGCGAGCAGCAGCTTGAGGTGGTAAACGGCTGTCGCAACGGGCAGATCCGTCTGCTCTATATCGCGCCTGAACGCCTGATGCTCGACAACTTCCTTGACCAGCTGCGCCAATGGAATACGGTGCTTATCGCCGTCGACGAAGCGCACTGTATCTCCCAGTGGGGACACGATTTCCGCCCGGAATACGCCGCGCTCGGCCAGCTGCGCCATATGCTACCCAACGTGCCTTTTATGGCACTTACTGCGACCGCCGATGACACCACGCGCCGCGATATTGAGCGTCTGCTCAGCCTTAACGATCCGCTGATTCAGGTCAGCAGTTTTGACCGTCCCAACATCCGCTACATGCTGATGGAGAAGTTTAAGCCTCTCGACCAGCTGCTGCGCTATGTGCAGGAGCAGCGGGGCAAATGCGGCATCATTTACTGCAACAGCCGGGCGAAAGTGGAAGATACCGCCGCGCGCTTACAGGGCCGGGGCTTCAGCGCCGCGCCTTATCACGCCGGGTTGGAGAACGAGGTTCGCGCGCGGGTGCAGGAGCAGTTCCAGCGCGATGACCTGCAAATCGTGGTTGCTACCGTCGCCTTCGGTATGGGCATTAACAAACCCAACGTCCGCTTTGTGGTGCACTTCGACATTCCGCGCAATATCGAATCCTACTACCAGGAGACCGGTCGCGCCGGGCGCGATGGCCTGCCCGCAGAAGCGATGCTGTTTTACGATCCGGCAGATATGGCCTGGCTGCGCCGCTGCCTGGAGGAGAAGCCCGCCGGGCCGTTGCAGGATATCGAGCGTCACAAGCTCAACGCGATGGGCGCCTTTGCCGAAGCGCAAACCTGCCGTCGGCTGGTGCTGCTCAACTACTTTGGCGAAGGGCGTCACGCGCCGTGCGGCAACTGCGATATCTGCCTCGATCCGCCGCGTCAGTACGATGGTTTGCAGGATGCGCAGAAAGCGCTCTCTGCCATCTATCGCGTGAACCAGCGCTTCGGGATGGGTTATGTGGTTGAGGTGCTGCGCGGCGCGAATAACCAGCGTATCCGCGAGATGGGCCATGACAAGCTGCCGGTCTATGGCATCGGGCGCGAGCAGAGCCACGAACACTGGGTAAGCGTAATTCGCCAGCTGATCCACCTGGGCTTTGCTATGCAAAATATCGCCCAGCACTCGGCGCTGCAACTCACGGAAGCGGCGCGTCCGGTTCTGCGCGGTGAGGTGCCGCTGATGCTGGCGGTGCCGCGTATGGTGACGCTGAAGCCGAAAGTGATGCAGAAGGCGGCGGTCGGCAATTACGATCGCAAGCTGTTCGCCAAGCTGCGTAAGCTGCGTAAAGCGATCGCCGACGAAGAGAACATCCCCCCGTACGTGGTGTTTAACGATGCCACGCTGATTGAGATGGCGGAGCAGATGCCGCTTTCGCCGGGCGACATGCTGAGCGTCAACGGCGTTGGCACGCGCAAACTGGAGCGTTTCGGCCAGGAGTTTATGGCGCTGATCCGCGCCCATGTCGACGGCGATGAAGAGTAGTCAGCCTGCGGGAAAAGTGTCAGGATAGCCCTTCACTGAATCTTTTCTCGCGAGTTCGCTATGTTAACGCTCTTTCTCTCCGTCATGACAGTGCACTTCATTGCGCTGATGAGCCCCGGTCCCGATTTCTTCTTTGTTTCTCAAACTGCCGTCAGCCGCTCGCGCAAAGAGGCGATGCTGGGCGTGCTCGGCATCACCGCGGGCGTGATGGTGTGGGCAGCGGTCGCGCTGCTTGGCCTCAACCTGATCCTCGCGAAAATGGCCTGGCTGCACAGCATCATTATGGTCGGCGGCGGGCTCTATCTCTGCTGGATGGGCTTCCAGATGCTGCGCGGCGCGCTGAAGAAAGAGACGGCGAACAGCGATGCGCCGCAGGTTGAGCTGGCGGCGGGCGGGCGCAGTTTTGTGAAAGGCTTGCTGACCAACCTCGCGAACCCGAAAGCGATTATCTACTTCGGATCGGTCTTCTCGTTGTTTGTTGGCGACAGCGTCGGCGCTAACGCGCGCTGGGGCATCTTTGTGCTGATTGTGGTAGAGACCTTCGCCTGGTTTACGCTGGTTGCCAGCGTCTTTGCGCTACCGCGCGTGCGTCGCGGCTATCAGCGAATGGCGAAGTGGATCGATGGCGTCGCCGGTGCGCTCTTCGCCGGGTTCGGCATCCATTTGATTATCTCCCGCTGATGCGAATTGCCGGATGGCGCGTGCGCTTATCCGGCCTACAAAGGTCACTACCTGGTTTTGCATATGCCGGATGGCGCTTGCGCTTATCCGGCCTACAAAGGTCACTATCTGATTTTGCATATGCCGGATGGCGCTTACGCTTATCCGGCCTACAAAGGTCACCACCTGGTTTTGCGTAGGCCGGATAAGGCGCAGCCGCCATCCGGCAAACAGACCGCACTCACGCGTGTCTTGCCGACGCCAACAACGCCCCCACCAGCACAAACAGCGATCCGAACACTTTATTCAATGCCTTCATCTGATGCGGGCCTTTGATCCACCCCGCAATGCGCCGCGCCAGCGTGGCATAACCAATCATCACAATGATATCGACCACGATGGTCGTCGCCCCAAGCACAACATACTGCATCACCTGCGGCTGATTGGGCGCGATAAACTGCGGGAAGAGGGCGGCAAGAAACACGATGCTCTTCGGGTTGGTAAGGTTCACAAACACCGCGCGTTTAAACAGCCGCCCGCGTGATTGCGTCTGCGCCAGAGTATGGAGATCGAGCGCGCCTGCGGCGCGCCACTGCTGAATACCGAGCCACACCAGATAGGCCGCGCCCGCCCACTTCAACACCTCAAACGCCAGCACCGAGCGGGAGAAGAGCGTGCCCAGACCGATCCCAACCAGCACGATATGGATCCCCAGCCCGGTCTGCAAACCGGCAATTGAGGCTGCCGCGCCGCGATAGCCGTGGCTAATTGAAGTGGTCATGGTATTGATCGCCCCGGAGCCGGGGGAGAGGCTTAAAATCAACGATGTCAGCAGGTAGGCGAACCACCACTCGAAGGTCATGAGAAATTCCCTGGTTGTCGGTTTTTATGCCACAATACGCCATTGTCTGTGGAATTTGCTATTGGTCACAAAAAAACGATTTTACATGGCTAAAAGGGGCAAAATCCCGATGTTTCGGCAAAAAAAGGCGTGGGAAAGCAGAGAAAAAGCGTTCGCCGCATTCACCATGGGTCCGTTGATGGACTTCTGGCGATCGCGTGAAGAGGACGTGTTTACCGGCGTGGACGACGTGCCGGTCAGTTTTGTTCGTTTTCGCGCCCAGAGTAACGATCGGGTGATCGTGATCTGCCCTGGCCGTATCGAAAGCTACGTAAAGTATGCCGAACTGGCCTATGACCTGTTCCACCTGGGTTACGACGTGCTGATTATCGATCACCGCGGCCAGGGGCGTTCCGGGCGCATGCTGCCCGATGCACACCGCGGTCATGTGGTGAAATTCAGCGACTATGTCGAAGATTTAGCCGCCTTCTGGGAGCAGGAAGTTGCCAGCGGCCCGTGGCGTAAACGCTATATTCTGGCGCACTCAATGGGTGGCGCGATCTCAACGCTCTTTTTACAGCGCTACCCGCACGCCTGCGACGCCATCGCGCTCTGCGCGCCGATGTTCGGCATTGTTATTCACCTGCCGGACTGGGTGGTGCGTCCGCTGCTGGAGTGGGCTGAGAGCTACCCGAGCATCCGCGACGGTTACGCCATCGGCACCGGCAGCTGGCGTCCGCTGCCCTTCGCCATCAACGTGTTGACCCACAGCCGCGAGCGCTACCGCCGTAACGTCCGTTTCTACGCCGATGAACCGACCCTGCGCGTCGGCGGCCCGACCTGGCACTGGGTGCGTGAAGGCATCCTCGCGGGCGAGCAGGCGCTGGCCGGGGTGGAAAAAGATGCCACGCCGACATTACTGATTCAGGCAGAAGAGGAGCATGTGGTGGATAACCGCATGCATCAGCGCTTCTGCGAACGCCGCGCCGCCGCCGGTCACCCCTGCGAAGGGGGGAAACCGCTGGTCATCGAAGGCGCGTACCATGAGATCCTTTTCGAAAAGGACGCCATGCGCTCAGTCGCGCTCAACGCCATCGTCGATTTTTTCGATCGACATAACTGATGATTTATTGAGGTTAAATTTTCTTATGTACCAGGTTGTTGCCTCTGATTTAGACGGTACGCTGCTCTCTCCCGACCACACACTGTCGCCTTTCGCCAAAGAGACCTTAAAACTGCTGACCGCGCGCGGTGTGAACTTTGTCTTCGCCACCGGCCGCCATCACGTTGATGTCGGGCAGATCCGCGATAATTTAGATATCAAAGCCTACATGATCACCTCCAACGGCGCGCGCGTGCACGATACCGACGGAAACCTGGTCTTCACCCATAACCTCGACCGCGATATCGCCGCCGATCTCTTCGGCATGATGCATAACGAGCCGGAGATCATCACCAACGTCTACCGCGACGATGAGTGGTTTATGAACCGCCACCGTCCGGATGAGATGCGCTTCTTCAAAGAGGCGGTGTTCAAATACGCGCTCTACGAGCCGGGTTTACTGGAGCCAGAGGGCGTCAGCAAAGTCTTCTTCTCCTGTGATAACCACGAAAAACTGCTGCCGCTGGAGCAGGCGATCAACGCCCGCTGGGGTGACCGCGTCAACGTCAGCTTCTCCACATTGACCTGCCTGGAAGTGATGGCGGGCGGCGTATCGAAAGGCCATGCGCTGGAAGCGGTTTCGCACGCGCTGGGCTACAGCCTGAAAAACTGCATCGCCTTCGGCGACGGTATGAACGATGCCGAAATGCTGTCGATGGCGGGTAAAGGCTGCATTATGGCCAACGCCCACCAGCGCCTGAAACAGCTCCATCCGGAGCTGGAAGTGATTGGCACCAACGCCGATAACGCCGTGCCGAAATACCTGCGCAAGCTCTACCTTGGCGAAGATTGACAACTGTTCGCCAAATAAACAGTCGTCAACCAAATAGTCAAACTTTGTACACCTGAGTTCGCTACAATGCGTGTCCTTTCACTTGAGAGACATTCATTGTGGCGTTACTGATCATCACCACCATTCTGTGGGCCTTCTCGTTTAGCCTGATTGGCGAGTACCTTGCCGGGCATGTCGACAGCTACTTTTCGGTGCTGATGCGCGTCGGGCTGGCGGCACTGGTCTTTTTACCCTTCCTGCGCACACGCGGCCATAACCTGCAAACCATCGGCTTGTATATGCTGGTAGGTGCGCTGCAACTGGGCATCATGTATCTGTTCGGCTTCCAGGCCTATCTCTACTTAACGGTCTCCGAATTCTTGCTCTTTACCGTGTTCACCCCGCTCTATATCACGCTGATTTACGACCTGCTGAGCAAACGCAGGCTGCGCTGGAGCTACCTGCTAAGCGCCGGGCTGGCGGTGATTGGCGCGGCGATCATCCGCTACGACAAAGTGAGCGATCACTTCTGGACGGGGCTGATCCTTGTGCAGCTGGCGAATATCAGCTTTGCGATTGGTATGGTGGGGTATAAGCGCCTGATGGAGACGCGCCCGATGCCGCAGCACAACGCCTTTGCCTGGTTCTATCTTGGCGCGTTTGTGGTGGCAGCAGTAGCGTGGCTGATAATGGGCAATCCGCAGAAATTACCCACCACCACCTTGCAGTGGGGCGTGCTGGTGTGGCTGGGCGTTGTGGCGTCCGGGCTGGGTTACTTTATGTGGAACTACGGCGCGACGCAGGTGGATGCGGGCACGCTCGGCATCATGAATAATGTGCACGTTCCTGCGGGGCTGCTGGTCAATCTTGCCATCTGGCAGCAGCAGCCGCACTGGCCCAGTTTTATTATTGGTGGTGCGGTGATAATGGCTTCGCTATGGGTACATCGCCGCTGGGTCGCTCCGCGCTCCGCACAAACGGCAGATGATCGCAGGCGTGGTTCCGCGCTGAGCGAATAAACGCTTCCGTTACCGGCTGACGCTGCTCGCCGTCGCGCACCGCGGCGTACAGCCGGCTCCACAATCCCTCGCCAAGGGTTTTGGTCACAATCAGACCCTGGCGCTCAAAACTCTCCACCACCCAGTGCGGTAGCGCCGCAATCCCCATGCGCGCGGAGACCATCTGAATCAGCAGCAGCGTGTTATCGACACTTTTCAGCGACGGGCTGACGCCTGCCGGTTGCAGAAAGTGCCGCCAGATATCAAGCCGGCTGCGCTGCACTGGATAGATGAGCAGCGTTTCGCTGGCGATATCTTCCGGCGTGATATGCGCCACCGCTGCCAGCGGATGATCCGGCGCCAGCACCAGACGCACTTCAAAATCAAACATCGGCGAATAGTGCAGGCCACTGCGCGGCAGAATGTCGGAGGTGAGCACCACATCGAGCTCGCCCTGTTGCAAAGCGGGTTGCGGATCGAAGGTAACGCCGGATTTGAAATCCATCTCCACCTGCGGCCAGCTCTGGCGGAAATTCTCAAGCGCGGGGGTCAACCACTGAATACAGCTATGGCACTCAATGGCGATGCGTAAGGTGGTTTGCTGCGGCTCATTGCAGGCTTGCAGCGCACGGCTAATCTGCGGCAGCACCTGATTGGCCAGTTGCAGCAAAATTTCCCCCTGCGGCGTAAAACGCAGCGGCTGGCTTTTACGCACAAACAGACGAAAACCGAGGCGCTGTTCCAGATCGCTGAACTGATGGGAAAGGGCGGATTGCGTCTGGTGCAGCGTTGCCGCAGCGGCGGCCAGCGATCCGCTATTTCGTAACGCTTGCAGCGTTTTCAGGTGCTTAATCTCGATCATGAAACTCTTTCACTCCGGCATGAATATTTTGCGCTTGAGGAATACACAGTACATTCACATTATGGATGTGTAAACATCTGGACGTCCAAATCCTGCGTCTTTCGAATTAACGGTGCGTTGGCTGCGCTCATTCACCCCGGTCACTTACTTCAGTAAGCTCCCGGGGATTCATGAACTTGCCGCCTTCCCTTAATCCGAAATCCTTTGGATTAACTAATTGAAGAGGCTAATAAAATGACAGTAATCAACCACACCCTCGGTTTTCCTCGTGTTGGTCTGCGTCGTGAGCTGAAGAAAGCGCAAGAGAGCTACTGGGCCGGCAACGCCAGCCGTGAAGAGTTACTGGCGGTGGGCCGCGATCTGCGCGCTCGTCACTGGGAGCAGCAGAAAGAAGCGGGTGTCGATCTGCTGCCGGTCGGCGACTTCGCCTGGTACGACCATGTTCTGACCACCAGCCTGCTGCTTGGCAACGTGCCGGCTCGTCATCAGAACAAAGACGGCTCTGTCGATATCGATACCCTGTTCCGCATCGGTCGTGGTCGTGCGCCGACCGGCGAACCGGCGGCGGCAGCGGAAATGACCAAATGGTTTAACACCAACTACCACTACATGGTGCCGGAATTCACCCAGGGCCAGCAGTTCAAACTCACCTGGACCCAACTACTGGACGAAGTAGACGAAGCGCTGGCGCTCGGCCACAACGTCAAGCCGGTGCTGCTTGGCCCGGTCACCTACCTGTGGCTGGGCAAAGTCAAAGGCGAGCAGTTCGACCGCCTGAGCCTGCTGAACGATATTCTGCCGGTCTACCAGCAGGTGCTCGCGGAACTGGCGAAACGCGGCGTCGAGTGGGTGCAAATTGACGAACCGGCGCTGGTGCTGGAGCTGCCGCAAGCCTGGCTTGATGCCTTTAAACCGGCTTACGACGCGCTGAGCGGCCAGGTCAAACTGCTGCTGACCACCTATTTTGAAGGCGTTACGCCGAACCTCGATACCATTACTGCGCTGCCGGTGCAGGGGCTGCATGTTGATCTGGTTCACGGCAAAGATAACGTTGCGGAGTTGCATCAGCGCCTGCCGGCCGACTGGCTGCTCTCTGCCGGGCTGATTAATGGCCGTAACGTCTGGCGCGCCGATCTCACTGAGAAGTACGCGCAGATCAAAGAGCTGGTCGGTAAACGCCCGCTGTGGGTTGCCTCCTCCTGCTCGCTGCTGCATAGCCCCATCGATCTGAGCGTAGAAACCCGCCTCGATGAAGAGGTGAAAAGCTGGTTCGCCTTCGCCCTGCAAAAATGCCAGGAGCTGGCGCTGCTGCGCGATGCGCTCAACAGCGGCAATACCGACAAACTGGCGGAGTGGAGCGCCCCGATTCAGGCGCGTCGCCACTCAACCCGCGTGCACAACACCGCCGTGGCGAAACGCCTGGCGGCGATCACCGCACAGGACAGCCAGCGTCAAAGCCCCTACGCCGAACGCGCTCAGGCGCAGCGCGCCCGCTTTAATCTGCCAGCATGGCCGACCACCACTATCGGCTCCTTCCCGCAAACCACTGAAATTCGTGGCCTGCGTCTGGATTTCAAAAAGGGCAACCTCGACGCCAATAACTACCGCACCGGTATCGCGGAACATATCAAACAGGCGATTGCCGAGCAGGAGCGCCTGGGGCTGGACGTGCTGGTGCATGGCGAAGCCGAGCGTAACGACATGGTCGAGTACTTCGGTGAAAACCTCGACGGCTTCGTCTTTACGCAAAATGGCTGGGTGCAGAGCTACGGTTCCCGCTGCGTAAAACCACCGGTAGTCATCGGCGATGTCAGCCGTCCGCAACCGATCACCGTTGAGTGGGCGAAATATGCCCAGTCGCTGACCGATAAACCGGTCAAAGGGATGCTGACCGGCCCGGTCACCATTCTCTGCTGGTCCTTCCCGCGTGAAGATGTCAGCCGTGAGACCATCGCCAAACAGATTGCGCTGGCGCTGCGTGATGAAGTGGCGGATCTGGAAGCCGCAGGGATTGGCATCATTCAGATTGATGAACCTGCCCTGCGCGAAGGGTTACCGCTGCGTCGCAGCGACTGGGATGCCTACCTGCAATGGGGCGTTGAAGCCTTCCGCCTTAACGCTGCGGTGGCGAAAGATGAGACGCAGATCCACACCCACATGTGTTACTGCGAGTTCAACGACATCATGGACTCTATCGCCGCGCTGGATGCCGACGTTATCACCATCGAAACCTCCCGTTCCGACATGGAGCTGCTGGAGTCCTTCGAAGAGTTCGAATACCCGAATGAAATCGGGCCGGGCGTGTATGACATTCACTCACCAAACGTCCCGAGCGTTGAGTGGATCGAGGCGCTGTTGCAGAAAGCCGCGCAGCGTATCCCGGCAGAGCGTCTGTGGGTCAACCCGGATTGCGGCCTGAAAACCCGCGGCTGGCCGGAAACGCGCAGCGCGCTGGCGAACATGGTGAAAGCCGCGCAGAACCTGCGTCAGCAGTAATCAGCCTTACCGCGCCGCTGTTAAAAACGGCGGCGCGTCATTGCCTTAGCGCACCTTATCCCGCCTTCGTAACATGATTGTCAAACTCCCTTGTTTTAATCGTCGCAACGAAAACAGCGGGAGAGATCCATGAATAACAAACGTGTGCTGGCCGCAGTTGTGCTGGCTCTCATCAGTGCCTCGTCATGGGCAAAATCAACCTTAACGCTCTATACCAGCCAGCCGAATGACGATGCGCAGGTGACCGTCAGCGCCTTCGAAAAAGCGCACCCGGATATTGAAGTGAAGTGGATCCGCGACGGCACCAGCAAGCTGATTGCCCGGTTGCAGGCAGAGTTAGCCGCCGGAAGCGCCGCGCCGGATGTGCTGCTGATTGCCGACAGCGTGACCATGGAATCCCTCAAAAAACAGAACCTGCTGGCAGCTTATAAATCGCCTGAAGCGGTGCGCTTCGACCCGCAGCTGTTTGATCAAGAGGGCTATTACTACGGTACCAAAGTGATCACTACCGGCATTGCCTACCACACCAAAGCGCCGCTCAAACCGACCTCATGGCTGGATCTGCTCAAACCTGAAGTGAAAAACATGACCACGCTGCCAAGCCCGCTCTACTCCGGCGCGGCGCAGATCCACCAGGCGACGCTGATGAACGACCCGGCGCTCGGCTGGCAATACTACGAAAAACTGAAACAGAACGGTGCGATGCCGCAAAGCGGCAATGGCGCGGTGATGAGCGCCATCGCCTCCGGCAGCAAAGCCTATGGCGTGCTGGTGGATTACCTGGCGATCCGCGAAAAAGCCAAAGGCGCGCCGGTTGAGTTTCTCTTCCCGAAAGAGGGCGTCAGCGTTGTTACCGAACCGGTAGCGATGATGAAGGGAACCAAGAACCCGCAAGGGGCGAAAGAGTTTATCGATTTTGTCCTCTCGGACGCCGGGCAAAAACTGGTGCTGCAACAGGGCTATCTCCCTGCGGATGCGACGCTGCCGGTGCCGAAAGGCTTCCCGCCGCGCGACAGCATCAAATTGATGCCGTTTGATGCGGCAAAAGCGCTGGCCGAGACCGAGGCGAACAAAAAACGCTTCGCCGATCTCTTCGGTAACCGCTAAACGATGAGTAGCGCAATCGTGCCGAACAGCGGCAGCGGCGCAACCAAAGGGCTGCTCTGGCTGTTGCTGTGCCTGGTGGCGCTGCTGAGCCTGTTGCCCAGCCTGCGGCTGCTGCTCTCCGCGCTGGTTGACTGGCGGCAGGGTAGCGACAGCAGCCTGTGGCGCGTGCTCAGCAACCCGGCAACCTGGCTGGCGCTCTGGCACAGCCTTTACACCAGCGGGCTTGGCACACTGCTGTCGCTGCTGCTCGGTAGTCTGTTCGCCTTCTGCCTGGCGCTGACCAACATCCGCCTGAAACAGATGTGGGTCTTTCTGTTTATGTTGCCGATGATGATCCCGCCGCAGGTCACAGCCCTAAGCTGGCTGCAACTTTTCGGCCCCGGCAGCATTCTGCTTAACAGCCTCGGTATCGCGCCGGGGTTTGGCAGCAGCAACCCGCTCTACTCGCCAGAAGGGATTGCGCTGCTGCTTGGCATTCAGCATGCACCGCTGGTGTTTCTCGCGCTACGTACCCAACTGCGCGCACTGCCGCAGGAGCATATTGAAGCGGCGAGGCTTAACGGCGCATCATTATGGCGCGTGTTTATCGATATTGTGCTGCCGCTCTGCCGCACCGCGCTGTGGGCCGGGGCGGCCATCGCCTTTGTCTCGGCGCTGGGCAACTTCGGTATTCCGGCGATGCTCGGCATTCCCATCTCCTATTTCGTGTTGCCAATCCATATCTACCAGACGCTGGCAAGCTTCGGTCCCTCAATGCTCAATGACGTGGCGGCGCTCTCGCTGCTGATGGGCGTGCTGGCGATTGGCATTGTCATGCTCCAGAGCCGCATGCAGCGGCGCTATGCCTTACCGCTGATTGGCACAACCGGGCGCGCGATCGCCTTCAGGCTGGGAAGCGGGCGGCTGGCCGTTGAAGTGCTGCTCGGCGCAGTGCTGTGCGCGATCCTGCTTGCGCCCCTGCTGGCGCTGATCGCCACGTCGCTGGTGCCGACGCTCGGCGTGCCGCTGAACAGCGAGACCTTCACCCTCACCGCCTGGCACAACCTCTTCACCGAGCAGAGCGCTACGGCGCGCGCCCTCGGCAACAGTTTTCTGCTATCAGTTTCAGCCGCGCTGGTGCTGATGCTGGTTAGCCTGCCGCTGGCGTGGCTGCTGGTGCGCTACCCGAACCGCCTGCTGCGCGGCTTGCACAGCATAATTGATATTCCCTACACGCTGCCGGGCGTGGTGCTGGCCATCGCCTGCATTCTGCTCTTCGCCCGCCCGCTGCCGCTGCTTGATATCGCGCTCGGCGGCACGCTGACGATTATCTTTTTGGCCTATCTGGCGCGCTTTCTGACGGTCTGCCTGAAGCCGGTGCACAGCAGCATGCTGCAACTCGACCCGGCGATGGAGGAGGCGGCAAGCCTGGCGGGCGCGGCCTTCGGCCAGCGTCTGCGTCATATCGTCTTACCGCTACTGGCTCCGGCAGCATTCGCCGGTGCGCTACTGGTGTTTCTTACGGCGGTGAATGAGTTAACCGTTTCGGCGCTGTTATGGAGCGCGGGAAAGGAGACCATCGGCGTGGTGATTTTCAACCTTGATGAGAGCGGCGATAAGGTGCTGGCCTCGGCGCTCTCCGTGCTGGTGGTGGCGCTGGTCGCACTGGTGATGCTGCTACTCGGCGCGCTCGGGCGCTATCTACCGAAAGGAGTAATCCCATGGCAGAACTGAAGCTTGAAGGGCTCAGCAAAGTGTTTGGCGAGCAGGCGGTGGTGCGGGATCTGACCTTAACGCTGCCGCAGGGCGCATTTACCGCACTGTTAGGGCCAAGCGGCTGCGGCAAAACCACTACGCTGCGCATTCTCGCCGGGCTGGAGACGCTCAGCGACGGGCGTTTGCTGCTGGGTGAGCGCCTGCTGGCGGATAAACGCCACCATACGCCGCCGGAGCAGCGCGATATGGGGATGGTGTTCCAGTCCTATGCCCTGTGGCCGCATATGACCGTCGCCGAAAACGTCGGTTATCCGCTGAAGCTGCGCAAAGTGAACGGTGCCGCGCGGCAAAAACAGGTGATGGCGGCGCTGGAGGTGGTTGAACTCGGAGCGTATGCCGGGCGTGCGCCCCACGAACTTAGCGGCGGGCAGCGTCAGCGTGTTGCGCTGGCTCGCTGCCTGGTCTCCGAGCCGCAAGTGGTGCTGCTGGATGAGCCATTAGCCAATCTCGACAGGCACCTGCGTGCCACCATGGAGCAGACGTTTCGGGAGTTTCATCGCCGCACCGGTGCCACCTTTGTCTATGTCACCCACGATCAGGCGGAAGCGATGGCGCTGGCGAGCCATATTGCGGTGCTGCACCAGGGCGAGCTGATGCAGTGGGGCGCACCGCAGGATCTCTACCAGCAGCCGAAAAGCGGCTGGGTCGCGCGCTTTATTGGCAAGGGCAGCGTGCTGACGCTGGCGACGCCCGCCGGAGATCAACAGCTGGACAGCACCTCGCTGCATCATGGCTTATCCCAGAGCGGGTATGGCGCGCAGCAGCCGGTGCTGGTGCGCCCGGAGCATGTGCAGATTGCCGGGGAAGGGTTAAGCGCGCAGGTGGAGAGCTGTATTTATCAGGGCGAGCGCTATTTGCTAGCGCTACGTTTAGCGGACGGTCAGGGGCTGACGGCCTTTCATCACGCCGCGCTGCAACCGCAGCAGCCAGTCTGCGTGCGTTTACTACAGGGCTGGAAGCTAGAGGCGGCATAGGGCGCCGCCTCCATGTGGGAACACTACTTTTTCGCGTACTGCGCAAACCACGCCAGCATGCGCTGCCAGCCGTCGGCGGCAGATTCCGCATGGTAGCTTGGGCGATAGTCGGCATTGAAGGCGTGACCCGCTTCCGGGTAGACGATGATCTCCGCGTTGGCATTCGCCGCGCGCAGCGCCTGGCGCATCGTCTCCACGCTCTCCTGCGAGATACCGGTATCCTGCGCGCCATAGAGGCCGAGCACCGGCGCGGTCAGATCGGTGGCGATATCGACCGGATGTTTCGGCGAATTTAAAGTTTTTTCACCCGTCAGCTTGCCGTACCAGGCGACCGCCGCTTTCAGTTGCGGGTTGTGCGCCGCGTAGAGCCACGCAATGCGGCCGCCCCAGCAGAAACCGGTCACCAGCAGTTGATGGGCGTCACCGCCGTTGCGTGCCGCCCAGTTGGCGACGTGGTCGAGATCGGCCAGCACCTGCGCATCCGGTACTTTGCTGACCAGCCCGCTAAAGAGCGTGGGAACGTCGGCAAAATCATTCGGATCGCCCTGGCGGAAATAGAGCTCCGGCGCGACGGCAAGATACCCCTCCAGCGCCAGCCGGCGGCAGAGATCGCGAATATGTTCATGGACGCCAAAAATCTCCTGCACGACGATAACAATCGGCAGCGGGCCCTCGGCATCTTTTGGTCGGGCGTGATACGCGGGCATGGTGTCGCCCTGCGTTGGAATGGAAGTTTCGCCTGCGATCAGCCTCTCTTCCGGCGTGTGAACCGTGGTTGACGCAAGCGGTGAAGCCGCAGGCGCAAAGCCCGGCTGTTTGGTGGTGGTCATGAGATTCTCCCTACCCTTTATTAGCGCTCCCATAACTATAGTCATGAAGACCAGGGCATGCGCAATCGCCGTGCGCAGGCTATCTTTGCTGCTGAGTTAGCGGGCATAACGTGTTAGTGTGACGGCCGTCACCATTTTATGGAAAATGAGTGCAATCAATTTCATTCATGGTGACAGCAGTCACGAAAACAAGCGCGTGGCTTCTGTAAAGTACCGTTTTACCTCCCCCCGATAATACCGACCACAGAGGAGTCTGTTATGTCCAAGTCTGATGTTTTTCACCTCGGCCTCACTAAAAACGATTTACAAGGGGCTACCCTGGCCATCGTCCCTGGCGATCCGGAGCGAGTGGAAAAGATCGCCGCGCTGATGGATAAGCCGGTCAAGCTGGCCTCTCACCGCGAATTCACCAGCTGGCGCGCCGAGCTGGATGGCAAAGCAGTGATCATCTGTTCTACCGGTATCGGCGGTCCTTCTACTTCCATCGCCGTTGAAGAACTGGCGCAGCTGGGCATCCGCACCTTCCTGCGCGTCGGTACCACCGGCGCGATCCAGCCGCATATCAACGTCGGCGATGTGCTGATCACCACCGCTTCCGTGCGTCTTGATGGTGCCAGCCTGCACTTCGCCCCGATGGAGTTCCCGGCGGTGGCGGATTTTGAGTGCACCACGGCGCTGGTGGCCGCAGCCGATGCGATTGGCGCGACTAAACATATCGGCGTGACCGCCTCGTCTGACACCTTCTACCCGGGTCAGGAGCGTTATGACACCTTCTCCGGCCGCGTGGTGAAAAGCTTTAAAGGCTCGATGGAAGAGTGGCAGTCAATGGGCGTAATGAACTATGAAATGGAGTCCGCTACGCTGCTGACCATGTGTGCAAGCCAGGGGCTGCGCGCCGGGATGGTCGCCGGGGTGATCGTTAACCGCACCCAGCAGGAGATCCCGAACGCGGAAACCATGAAGAAGACCGAAAGCCACGCGGTGAAAATTGTGGTCGATGCCGCGCGTCGACTTCTGTAATCCCGCTTCCAGATTTACAAGGCCGACGCGTTCGGCCTTTTTTATTTGCGTAATGCCTCGCAGAAAAGCCCTTCCAAACTGGACGTTTATACAGCACAATCCCGACGGAATGGGTGATGAAGAGGGAGCGGAATGGAGAGTTCAATCATCGTACTGGCAGCCGTGGCGCTGGCAGGGTTACTGGTCGGCTGGCTGGCCGCAAGCTGGCGCGGTGCGCAGCAGCAGGCGGAGTTGCTCGCCGAGCAGCGCGATGTCTTCAGTGAACTGAGCGCCGCCCGCCAGCAGATCGCCCAGAATAGCCACTGGCGCGAAGAGTGCGAGCTGCTGAATAACGAACTGCGCAGCCTGCAACATATCAACAGCTCGCTGGAAGCGGATCTGCGTGAAGTCACCACCCGGCTTGAATCCACCCAACTGCATGCGGAAGAGAAACTGCGCCAGATGCACAGCAGCGAGCAGCGTCTGAGCGAGCAGTTTGAAAACCTCGCTAACCGTATTTTCGAGCAGAGCAACCGTCGCGTTGACGAACAGAACCGCCAGAGCCTCAATGGCTTACTCACCCCGCTGCGCGAGCAGCTCGACGGTTTTCGCCGCCAGGTGCAGGAGAGCTTCGGCCAGGAGGCGCGCGAACGACACACCCTGGCGCATGAGATCCGCAACCTCCAGCAGCTGAATGCCCAGATGGCGCAGGAAGCCATCAACCTCACCCGCGCGCTGAAAGGCGATAACAAAACCCAGGGCAACTGGGGCGAAGTGGTACTGACGCGCGTGCTTGAAGCCTCCGGCCTGCGCGAAGGGCATGAGTATGAAACCCAGGTCAGCATGGAGAACGAGAGCCGCGCGCGCATGCAGCCGGACGTCATTGTGCGCCTGCCGCAGGGCAAGGACGTGGTGATCGATGCCAAAATGACGCTGGTGGCCTACGAGCGCTACTTCAACGCCGAGGATGAGTTTTCCCGCGAAGCGGCGCTGCAGGAGCACATCACCTCCGTACGCGGTCATATTCGCCTGCTGGGAAGGAAAGATTATCAGCAGCTCTCCGGGCTGCGCAGCCTGGATTACGTCCTGATGTTTATCCCGGTGGAGCCCGCCTTCTTAATCGCCCTCGACAGGCAGCCGGAGCTGATTACCGAGGCGCTGAAAAACAACATTATGCTGGTCAGCCCGACCACGCTGCTGGTTGCCCTGCGCACCATTGCCAACCTGTGGCGTTACGAGCACCAGAGCCGCAACGCCCAGCAGATTGCGGAGCGGGCGAGCCGCCTGTATGACAAAATGCGTCTCTTTGTCGACGATATGACCGCGATTGGCCAGAGCCTGGAGAAGGCGCAGGATAACTACCGCCAGGCAATGAAAAAACTGAGCTCAGGGCGCGGCAACCTGCTTGCGCAAACTGAGGCATTTCGTGGCCTTGGCGTCGAGATCAAGCGCGAGATTAATCCGGAACTGGCCGCCCAGGCGCAGGAGCAGGACGAAGAATTTCGTCTGCGGGCAGGACAAGACGCGTTTAACGATCATAATCAAGACAATGGATTAGATATGGCGACGCCGGGCGAAGAGGCTGCGGCGAAGGCCTCTTCGGGCGGTTGAAACGTAGGGCAATCGCGTCCAATCTGATACACTTCATCAACAAATCCTTAAATAGCAGGCACTAAGATGGCGGAAGATTCAAAAGAGACAACACACTTTGGTTTTCAGACCGTCGCCAAGGAAAATAAAGCCGATATGGTGGCGCATGTTTTCCATTCGGTTGCGTCAAAATACGATGTGATGAACGACTTAATGTCGATGGGCATCCACCGCTTATGGAAGCGATTTACCATCGATTGCAGCGGCGTACGCCGTGGGCAGAAAGTCCTCGATCTGGCGGGTGGCACCGGCGATCTCACCGCAAAATTTTCTCGTCTGGTTGGCGAAACCGGCCAGGTTGTGCTGGCGGACATTAACGAGTCGATGCTGAAGATGGGCCGCGAAAAGCTGCGCAATCTCGGTGTTATCGGCAATGTTGAATATGTGCAGGCGAACGCCGAAGCGCTGCCGTTCCCGGACAACACCTTCGACTGCATCACCATCTCCTTCGGTTTGCGTAACGTTACCGACAAAGAGAAAGCGCTGCGCTCCATGTTTCGTGTGCTGAAGCCGGGCGGCCGTCTGCTGGTGCTGGAGTTCTCCAAACCAGTTATCGAGCCGCTGAGCAAAGCTTACGATGCTTACTCCTTCCACGTTCTGCCGCGCATTGGTCAGATGGTGGCAAACGACGCGGAGAGCTACCGTTACCTGGCTGAATCCATCCGTATGCATCCCGATCAGGACACCCTGAAAGCGATGATGCAGGATGCTGGTTTTGAAAACGTCGATTACTACAACCTGACCGCCGGTATTGTTGCCCTGCATCGTGGCTACAAATTCTGACAGGAGTGCGTATGCCCTTTAAGCCGATGGTGGCCGCGGGAATTGAACGCGTGCTGAATACCTTTTTTTACCGCGACAGCGCGCTGAAAGCGGCGCGCCAGCGTCTCTACGGCAAAGTGCTGCGCGTGGTGGTGCAGGAGTTTTCCGCGCCGATTGTGCTGGTCTTCAGCGAGCGCCAGGTTGACGTGCTGAGCGAGTGGGAAGGGGAAGCCGACTGTTCAGTCATTACCCGCCTTAACGTGCTGCCGAAGCTGCGCGACCGTCAGCAGCTCACCGCGCTTATCCGCAGCGGTGAACTGGAAGTGCAGGGCAATATTCAGGTCGTACAAAACCTCTCTTCACTGATGGATCAGGCCGAGTTTGACCCGGCGGAAGTGCTTGCGCCGTGGACCGGCGACATTGCCGCTGAAGGTATCAGCAAGTTTCTGCGCGGCGGCGCCCGCCTTTTTCGCCACGGCTTTACGCGCCAACAGCGCTATCTCTCTGAAGCCTTAACGGAAGAGTGGCGCGTGGCACCGGGCGCGCTGGAAATCGCCTGGTTTGCCGAAGAGACAGCGGCCGCTGAACGTGCCGCGGACGCCTTAGCCAAACGACTGGATAAACTGGAGGGCAAATGACGCCTGGAGAATTACGGCGACTCTATTTCATCATCCAGACTTTTTTGAGTTACGGGCTTGATGAGCTCATCCCCAAAATGCGTCTTACCCTGCCGCTGCGTCTGTGGCGCAGAACCCTCTTCTGGATGCCCAACCGGCATAAAGAGAAGGAGCTGGGTGTACGTCTGCGCCTCGCGCTACAAGAGCTTGGGCCGGTATGGATTAAATTCGGGCAGATGCTCTCCACTCGCCGCGACCTCTTCCCGCCGCTGATCGCCGATCAGCTGGCGATGCTGCAGGATCGCGTCGCGCCCTTCGACGGTAGGCTGGCAAAAAAGCAGATTGAAAAAGCGATGGGCGACCGCCCGGTTGAGGAGTGGTTTGACGATTTCAATATTGAACCGCTGGCATCAGCCTCCATCGCGCAGGTGCATACCGCACGGCTGAAAGAGAATGGCAAAGAGGTGGTGATCAAAGTGATCCGCCCGGACATTCTGCCGATCATCAAAGCGGATCTGCGCCTCATCTACCGCCTGGCGGGCTGGGTTCCACGCCTGCTGCCGGATGGCCGCCGTCTGCGCCCGCAGGAAGTGGTGCACGAATATGAGAAGACGCTGATCGACGAACTCGATCTGCTGCGTGAATCGGCTAACGCTATTCAGCTACGCCGCAACTTTGAAAACAGCCCGATGCTCTATGTGCCGGAAGTCTACTCTGACTACTGCAGCCAGAACATGATGGTGATGGAGCGCATCTACGGCATCCCGGTTTCTGATGTCGCGGCGCTGGAGAAGAACGGCACCAACATGAAGCTGCTGGCTGAACGCGGTGTGCAGGTCTTCTTCACCCAGGTGTTCCGGGACAGCTTCTTCCATGCCGATATGCACCCTGGCAACATCTTCGTTAGCTACGATCACCCGGAAGATCCGCAATACATCGGCATTGACTGCGGGATCGTCGGCTCCCTGAACAAAGAAGATAAGCGCTATCTGGCGGAAAACTTTATCGCCTTCTTCAACCGTGACTACCGCAAAGTGGCGGAGCTGCACGTTGATTCAGGTTGGGTACCGGCAGATACCAACGTCGAAGAGTTTGAGTTTGCCATCCGTACCGTCTGCGAGCCGATCTTTGAGAAGCCGCTGGCAGAGATCTCCTTTGGTCACGTGCTGCTGAACCTCTTCAACACCGCGCGCCGCTTCAATATGGAAGTGCAGCCGCAGCTGGTATTACTGCAAAAAACTCTGCTCTACATTGAGGGAGTAGGGCGCCAGCTCTATCCGCAGCTCGATTTGTGGAAAACGGCGAAGCCTTTCCTTGAAACGTGGATCAAAGATCAGGTTGGCTTCCCGGCGCTGGTGCGGGCCATCAAAGAGAAGGGCCCCTTCTGGATCGAAAGAATGCCGGAAGTTCCTGAACTGATCTTCAACGGATTGCAGCAAGGAAAACATTTGCAACAAAGCGTTGATAAAATTGCCCGAGAGTTAGAGGTCAACCGCGTACGGCAGGGGCAGTCCCGCTATCTGTTTGGCATCGGTGCGACGCTGCTGTTAAGCGGCACGTTATTGCTGATAACCCGTCCTGAGCTGGCAAATAATCCGTTGTGGTTAATGGGCGGCGGGCTGCTTGTCTGGCTGCTGGGCTGGCGTAAGACGCGCTGACATGATGCGCCCTGGCCATGCCGGTCAGGGACATGCAGCCCGGGGCATAACGTGTATACTGTGGCCTCTTTCTAACATCGTCTCTTAGAGGGGAAGTGAGTATGGGTAGTATCGGCATTTGGCAGTTGGTGGTTATTGCAGTCATCGTTGTGCTGCTGTTCGGCACCAAAAAGCTCGGCTCGATTGGCTCCGATCTCGGTGCTTCGATCAAGGGCTTCAAAAAAGCGATGAGCGACGATGATAAAAAAGAGAGTGAGGCAAAATCGGCACAGGATGCAGATTTTACCGCGAAAAACCTCTCTGATACCCGTAACCCCGACGTCGTGAAGAGCGACGAAAAACGTCACGATAAAGAGCAGGTGTAAGTCGTGTTCGATATAGGTTTTGGCGAATTATTACTCGTTTTTATCATTGGTCTGGTGGTGCTGGGGCCGAAGCGTTTGCCCGTCGCCGTGCGCACTGTGGTTGGCTGGATCCGCGCCCTGCGCTCGCTGGCGACCACCGTACAGAACGAACTGACGCAGGAGCTTAAGCTGCAGGAGTTCCAGGACAGCCTGAAGAAGGTGGAGAAAGCGAGCCTGGACAACCTGACGCCGGAGTTGAAAGAGTCGATGGACGAGCTGCGTCAGGCGGCAGAGTCGATGAAGCGCACCTACAGCGCCAACGACGCGGAAAAAGCGAGTGACGAAGCGCATACCATCCATAACCCGGTGGTGAAAGATTACGAAGCGCAGCATGAAGGCGTTACGCCTGGCGTTGCTGAGCATCAGGTGAGCGCACCGCAACAGGCTCCCCAGGAAGTGCCGGAAGAAACTGCCCCGGCAAAAATCTCTCTGGCGAAAACCGCAGCGCCGGTTTCCGACTCCACCCCCTCTGCAAGTGATAAGTCCTGAACATGGCCGTAGACGATACCCAACCGCTGATCGCGCACCTGATTGAGCTGCGTAAACGTCTGTTGAACTGCATCATCGCGGTGATGGTGATTTTCCTCGCGCTGGTCTACTTCGCGAATGATATCTACCAGCTGGTCTCCGCGCCGCTGATCAAACAGATGCCGCTGGGCGCGACGATGATCGCCACCGATGTCGCCTCGCCCTTCTTCACGCCGATCAAGCTCACCTTTATGGTGTCGCTGATCCTCTCTGCGCCGGTTGTGCTCTACCAGGTGTGGGCCTTTGTTGCACCCGCACTCTACAAGCATGAGCGCCGCCTGGTGGTGCCGCTGCTGGTCTCCAGCTCGCTGCTGTTCTATATCGGTATGGCATTCGCCTACTTCGTGGTCTTCCCGCTGGCGTTTGGCTTTTTGACCCACACCGCGCCGGAAGGGGTACAGGTCTCGACCGATATCGCCAGCTATCTCAGCTTCGTAATGGCGCTGTTTATGGCCTTCGGCGTCTCGTTTGAAGTGCCGGTTGCCATCGTCCTGCTCTGCTGGATGGGCGTCACCACGCCGGACGATCTGCGGCAGAAGCGCCCCTATGTGCTGGTTGGCGCGTTTGTTGTCGGCATGCTGCTGACGCCGCCGGATGTCTTTTCGCAAACGCTGCTGGCGATCCCGATGTACTGCCTGTTTGAAGTCGGCGTCTTTTTCGCCCGCTTCTACGTCGGGAAGCGTCGCGTGCCGGACGATGAGAGCGAAACGGAAACCACCGAAGAGTAATAATCAGCCGCCCGCCAGGGCGGTTGTTGTATGGGAAACAGCATGTTTGATATTGGCGTAAATTTAACCAGCTCGCAGTTTGACCGTGATCGGGACGATATTGTCTCCCGTGCGCAGGCGGCGGGCGTGACCGGGATGTTAATTACCGGCACTAACCTGCATGAGAGCCAGCAGGCGCAGCAACTGACGCAGCGCTATGCGCGCTGCTGGTCGACCGCTGGTGTACATCCCCATGACAGCAGTAGCTGGACGGAAGAGACCGCACAGGCGATTCGTGCCCTGGCGGCGATGCCGGGGGTGGTGGCGATCGGCGAGTGCGGGCTCGATTTCAACCGTAACTTCTCAACGCCGCAGGAGCAGGAGCGGGCGTTTAGCGCCCAGCTGGCATTGGCCGCCGAGCTTAATCTGCCGGTGTTTCTGCACTGTCGCGATGCCCATCAGCGTTTTCTCACTCTGCTGGATCCCTGGCTCGATAAGCTCCCCGGTGCGGTACTGCACTGTTTTACCGGTTCGGCGCACGAGGTGCAGGAGTGTATTGCGCGGGGTCTCTGTCTTGGCATTACCGGTTGGGTGTGCGATGAGCGGCGCGGGCTGGAGCTGCGCGAAGTGGTGCCGATGATTCCTGCCAATCGGCTGATGATTGAGACCGATGCGCCCTGGCTGCTGCCGCGCGACCTTAAACCGAAGCCCGCTTCCCGCCGTAACGAGCCTGCTTTGTTGGGGCATATCCTGAGCACGGTCGCCGAACTGCGCGGTGAAACGCCGCAGGCGCTGAGTACTGCGACGGATGAGAACGTGAAGCGGTTATTCGGGATTGCGTTTTAAGCGCTCAGGCTTTGCGGAAATCGGTGTTTTTCACACTCTGCAAAACTTGCTTATTAAGAAGGTGCAGCAGCAGCATGGAGCGCGCTTCGCCATCCGGCTCTTTGAAGATAGCCTGCAACCCTTCCAGCGCGCCTTCCGTAATCACAACGCTGTCGCCAGGGTAAGGGGTTTCCGGGTCGGTGATCCCTTCCGGCTGATACGCTTCAAGCTGCTGGATCACCGCGTGGGGGACGCTTGCCGGATGCATACCAAAACGCACAAAGTGGCTGACGCCGCGCGTCGCGTTGATGGTCGTGGTGTGAATGACCTCTGGATCGAATTCCACAAACAGGTAGTTTGGAAAGAGAGGCTCTTTCACCGTTGTCCGCTTGCCACGGACAATCTTTTCCAGCGCAATCATCGGCGTCAGACAGGAAACTGACTGGCGTTCCAGGTGTTCCTGGGCGCGCTGAAGTTGGCCTCGTTTGCAGTAGAGTAGATACCAGGATTGCATAATGACTCTTTTCCGTAAGTTCGGCCGCAAGAATATCAAAACCACCGCATGATGGCTAAGGTGATTATAACGCTGACTGAGCAATGCCGTTGTATTTCACGCCTATTTAACAAAAATACAGCAACCTTAGGACGAACACCGTATAATAAAGCGCTTATCTGGAGGCAATCATAACCCCATGAAATACACCGATCTTCGCGACTTTCTGACACTACTTGAGCAACAGGGCGAGCTGAAACGCATCGCGCTTCCGGTTGATCCCTATCTGGAAATGACGGAAATCGCCGATCGCACGCTGCGTGCGGGCGGTCCGGCATTGCTGTTTGAAAATCCGAAAGGCTACGCGATGCCGGTGTTGTGCAACCTCTTCGGCACGCCGCGTCGTGTCGCATTGGGCATGGGGCAGGATGATGTCAGCGCGCTGCGCGATGTCGGCAAACTGCTGGCGTTTCTCAAAGAGCCGGAGCCGCCGAAAGGATTCCGCGATCTCTTCGATAAGCTGCCGCAGTTCAAGCAAGTGCTGAACATGCCGACCAAACGCCTGCGCGGTGCGCCGTGCCAGCAAAAGGTGGTGCAGGGCGATGCGGTCGATCTGCACACCATCCCGATTATGCAGTGCTGGCCGGAAGATGCCGCGCCGCTGATCACCTGGGGTCTTACCGTCACTCGCGGGCCGCACAAAGAGCGCCAGAACCTGGGGATCTACCGCCAGCAACTGATTGGCAAAAATAAGCTGATTATGCGCTGGCTCTCGCACCGCGGCGGCGCTCTCGATTTTCAGGAGTGGCAAAATGCCCGTCCGGGCGAGCGTTTCCCGGTCGCCGTGGCGCTGGGTGCCGATCCGGCCACCATTCTTGGCGCCGTGACGCCGGTGCCGGATACCCTCTCCGAATATGCCTTTGCCGGGCTGCTGCGCGGCAATAAAACCGAAGTCGTGAAGTGCATATCAAACGATCTGGAAGTGCCCGCCAGCGCCGAGATTGTGCTGGAAGGCTATATTGAAGCGGGTGAGATGGCGCCGGAAGGGCCGTATGGCGATCACACCGGCTACTATAATGAAATCGATAACTTCCCGGTGTTTACGGTTACGCATATCACGCAGCGTGAAGATGCGATCTATCACTCAACCTACACCGGACGTCCGCCGGATGAGCCCGCGGTGCTGGGCGTGGCGCTGAATGAAGTGTTTGTGCCGATCCTGCAAAAGCAGTTCCCGGAGATTGTTGATTTTTATCTGCCGCCGGAAGGGTGTTCCTATCGCCTGGCGGTAGTGACTATCAAGAAGCAGTATGCCGGGCACGCCAAGCGCGTGATGATGGGCGTCTGGTCTTTCCTGCGCCAGTTTATGTACACCAAATTTGTGATCGTGTGCGATGACGATGTTAACGCCCGCGACTGGAACGATGTGATCTGGGCGATCACCACCCGCATGGACCCTGCACGGGATACGGTGCTGGTGGAGAATACGCCGATCGATTATCTGGATTTTGCCTCCCCGGTTTCCGGGCTTGGTTCAAAAATGGGACTGGATGCCACCAATAAATGGCCCGGCGAAACCGACCGTGAGTGGGGTCGCCCGATCAAGAAAGATCCCGAGGTGACGGCGCGAATCGACGCCATCTGGGATGAACTGGCCATAATGAACGCCGAAAAATAGACCCGACAGAGAGAGCGCATGACAACCTTAAGCTGTAAAGTGACCTCGGTAGATGCCATCACTGATACCGTGTATCGCGTCCGTTTAGTGCCGGAAGCGGCATTTTCATTTCGTGCAGGCCAGTACTTGATGGTGGTGATGGATGAGCGCGACAAGCGCCCCTTCTCCATGGCGTCGACGCCGGATCAGCACGACTATATCGAACTGCATATCGGTGCTTCCGAGTTGAACCTTTACGCAATGGCGGTGATGGATCGCATCCTGAAAGAGCGCGAAATCGTTATCGACATTCCCCACGGCGATGCCTGGCTGCGCGACGATGAAGAGCGCCCGATGGTGCTGATTGCCGGTGGGACAGGTTTCTCCTATGTGCGCTCGATTCTGCTCACCTCGCTGGCAAAAACGCCGGACCGCGATATCACCATTTACTGGGGCGGGCGTGAAGCGAAGCATCTCTACGATCTTTCCGAACTGGAAGCGCTGTCGGTTACACACCCGAATCTGAATGTAGTGCCAGTAGTCGAGCAGCCGGATGAAGAGTGGCGCGGCCGTTCAGGCACCGTACTCGCCGCCGTACTGCAGGATTTCGGCTCCCTCTCCGGGCACGATATCTACATTGCAGGCCGCTTCGAGATGGCAAAAATCGCCCGCGATCTGTTCTGTAACGAGCGCGGCGCGCGTGAGGATCGGTTGTTCGGCGACGCGTTCGCGTTCATCTGATTTTATCTTCGCTCTTGCCGCCATAGCGGCGTTGGCTGCCTTCGTTCACCCCGGTCACATAGTTATCTATGCTCCCGGGGACTCTCTCGGTCGCCGCCTTTCGTATTACGCCATAAAAAAAACCGCCCCTGACAGGCGGTAAAAACGGCAACTAAATATTATCTCTTTCAGCATATACGCCGGATGGCGGCGCAAGCGCCTTATCCGGCCTACGGGCGTGTTTTGTAGGCCGGGCAAGCGCAGCGCCCCCGGCATAGGTGATGCGTTATACGCGCTCAAACACCGTGGCGATCCCCTGACCCAAACCGATACACATCGTTGCCAGACCAAGATGGGCATCTTTGCGCTCCATCAGGTTGAGCAGCGTGGTACTGATACGGGTACCAGAGCAGCCCAGCGGATGACCGAGGGCGATCGCGCCGCCGTTGAGGTTGATCTTCTCGTCGATCTGCTCCATCAACCCCAGATCCTTAATGCACGGCAGGATCTGCGCGGCAAACGCTTCGTTCATCTCAAACAGATCGATATCGCTGGCGGTCAGCCCGGCTTTTTTCAGCGCCAGCTGCGACGCTGGCACCGGGCCGTAACCCATGATTGATGGATCGCAGCCGACCACCGCCATCGAGCGGATTCGCGCGCGCGGCGTTAAGCCAAGCTCACGAGCGCGGCTTTCGCTCATCACCAGCATCGCCGATGCGCCATCCGACAGCGCCGATGATGTCCCGGCGGTAACGGTGCCGCTCACCGGGTCAAACGCCGGGCGCAGGGTAGAGAGCGCCTCAGCGGTGGTTTCCGGGCGGATCACTTCATCGTAATTAAACTGCTTGAGCACACCGTCGGCGTCATGCCCGCCGGTGGGAATGATCTCGTTTTTGAACGCGCCGGATTGCGTAGCGGCCCAGGCGCGAGCATGAGAGCGGGCAGCGAAAGCATCCTGCATCTCACGGCTGATGCCGTGCATGCGCGACAACATTTCCGCGGTCAGCCCCATCATTCCCGCCGCTTTGGCAACGTTACGGCTCATACCCGGGTGGAAATCGACACCGTGGTTCATCGGCACGTGGCCCATATGTTCCACGCCGCCTACCAGGCAGACCTGCGCATCGCCGGTCATGATCATGCGCGCGGCATCATGCAGCGCCTGCATCGACGACCCGCACAGGCGGTTGACCGTGACCGCCGGAACCGAGTGGGGGATCTCCGCCAGCAGCGCGGCGTTACGGGCAATGTTGAAGCCCTGTTCGAGGGTCTGCTGGACACAGCCCCAATAAATATCGTCAATCGCACTCGCCTCAAGCGCCGGGTTGCGCGCCAGAAGGCTACGCATCAGGTGCGCAGAGAGATCTTCCGCGCGAACGTGGCGAAAGGCGCCGCTTTTTGAACGGCCCATCGGGGTACGTACTGCATCGACAATGACAACCTGTTCCATTGTGACTCCTTAAGCCGTTTTCAAAGCGCCAACCGGGCGCGCAGGTTCAACCGCGGGATAGTAAGGCTCGTTGTGGCGGGCCTTTTCACGTAACCCGGCCGGGACGTCATACAGCGGCCCAAGGTGCTGATAAGCTTGCGCCATATCGAGGTATTTCGCGCTGCCAAGCGTATCGAGCCAGCGGAAAGCGCCGCCGTGGAACGGAGGGAAGCCGAGGCCATACACCAGCGCCATATCCGCTTCAGCCGGGCTGGCGATAATGCCCTCTTCGAGGCAACGCACCACTTCATTGACCATCGGGATCATCATGCGGGCGATGATCTCCTGATCGGAGAACTCATGGCTGCCCTGGCGCACATCGCCCAGCAGGCTTTCAACCGCGCTATCTTCCTCTTTCTTCGGTTTGCCTTTGCTGTCCTCTTTATAGCGCCAGAAACCGAGGCCATTCTTCTGCCCAAAGCGGTTCGCCTCAAACAGCGCGTCGATGGCGTCGCGATAATCTTTCTGCATACGCTGCGGGAAACCGGCAGCCATTACCGCCTGCGCATGATGCGCGGTATCAATGCCGACAACGTCGAGCAGGTAAGCCGGGCCCATCGGCCAGCCGAACTGTTTCTCCATCACCTTGTCGATTTTGCGGAAGTCCGCGCCATCGCGCAGCAGCTGGCTGAAACCGGCAAAGTAGGGGAACAGCACGCGGTTGACGAAGAAGCCGGGGCAGTCGTTGACCACAATCGGCGTTTTACCCATCTTGCTCGCCCAGGCCACCACTTTGGCGATGGTCTGATCGGAGGTTTTCTCACCGCGGATCACTTCAACCAGCGGCATGCGGTGCACCGGGTTAAAGAAGTGCATGCCGCAGAAGTTCTCCGGGCGTTTCAGCACGCTTGCCAGCTCGCTGATAGGAATGGTGGAAGTGTTAGAGGCCAGCACGGTATCCGGGCGAACTTTCTCTTCTGTTTCCGCCAGCACCGCTTTTTTCACTTTCGGGTTTTCTACGACCGCTTCGACAACCACATCCACGCGTTCGAACCCGGCGTACTCCAGCGTCGGCTGGATGGTGGCGATCACCTTCGCCAGCTTGAGTCCGTCGATTTTGCCGCGCTCAAGCTGTTTATTCAGCAGCTTGCCTGCTTCATTAATGCCGAGGCTGAGCGACTTCTCATTAATATCCTTCATTAACACCGGCACGCCTTTCCAGGCAGACTGGTAGGCAATGCCACCGCCCATAATGCCCGCACCCAGCACGGCCGCCTGTTTTGGCGTCCCGACATCGGCGGTGAGCTTCTTCGCTTTGCCTTTGACGTATTGATCGTTAAGGAAGATGCCAACCAGCGCGCGCGCTTCTTTACTGTGCGCCAGCGGGACAAAACTCTGGTTTTCCAGCTTTAACGCCTCGTCACGCCCCAGCTTCGCCGCCGCTTCAATGGTTTTCACCGCGGTGATCGGCGCAGGATAGTGTTTACCGGCGGTCTGCATCACCATGCCTTTGGCGATGGTGAAACTCATCGACGCTTCGATTTTGCTGAGCTTCAACGGCTCAAGCTTCGGCTGACGCTTCGCTTTCCAGTCGAGATCGCCATTAATCGCCTGGCGCAGAATGGCAATAGCGCCTTCACGGAGCTTCTCTGGTTTGACGATGCCATCGACAAGGCCAATTTTCAGTGCCTGTTCAGCATCAACATCTTTCCCGGCGGCGATAATCTCCAGCGCGCTATCGGCACCCAGCAGGCGCGGCAGACGCACCGAGCCGCCAAAGCCCGGCATAATACCGAGTTTGGTTTCCGGCAGGCCGATACGCAGATCCGGCGTCGCCAGGCGGTAGTCGGTTGCCAGCACACATTCGCAGCCGCCGCCGAGGGCGTAACCGTTGACCGCAGAGAGGGTCGGCACCGGCAGATCTTCCAGGCGGTTAAAGACGCTGTTGGCGAAATGCAGCCACTGGCTCAGTTGCTCCTGAGGAACCTGGAAGAGGGAGAGGAATTCGGTAATGTCGGCACCGACGATAAAGGCCGCTTTCTCCGAGCGCAGCAGCAGCCCTTTTAAATCTGTTTGCTTCTCCAGCACGTCCAGCGCTTCGCCGAGGCTGGCGACGGTGGCGGTATCGAGCTTATTCACTGAGCCGGGCGCATCGAACACCAGTTCGGCAATGCCATCTTCCAGCCAGTTGAGGTACAGGTTATTGCCTTTGTAGAGCATGTCAGTCTCCAGAATTCAGCAGTGATCTGGTCGTACCAGATGAAGCGGAGTGTGGTTTTTATGTTAATAAATTGCAAATGAGTCATTAAAAAAATGCAGCGTCGATCACGCTCGGCGGAAATCACTCACATAAAAGGAGGTGTGCTAAGATGCGACAACTTGTGGTCTTGATTAACAAAAGGAAAGACGATGGATTCGCTGGCAGCGCTGTATAAAAATCATATTGTTACTCTACAAGAACGCGCGCGTGACGTGCTGGCGCGCAGTAATCTTGATGCGTTACTGATTCACTCTGGTGAGCTGTTTAACGTCTTTCTTGATGACCATCCCTATCCCTTTAAAGTGAACCCGCAATTCAAAGCCTGGGTGCCGGTGACGCAGGTGCCGAACTGCTGGCTGTTGGTGGATGGCGTCAACAAGCCGAAGCTGTGGTTCTATCTGCCGGTTGACTACTGGCATAACGTTGAGCCGCTGCCGACCGCTTTCTGGACCGAAGAGATTGAGGTGATTGCCCTGCCGAAAGCCGATGATATCGGCGGCCAGCTGCCTGCCGCACGCGGCAATATCGCCTATATTGGCCCGGTGCCTGAGCGCGCGCTGAAGCTCGATATCGCCGCCAGCAATATCAACCCGAAAGCGGTGATTGATTACCTGCACTACTATCGCGCCTATAAAACGGATTACGAGCTGGCCTGTATGCGCGAAGCGCAGAAGACCGCGGTGATCGGTCATCGCGCGGCGCATGAAGCATTCCAGTCCGGGATGAGCGAGTTCGACATCAACCTGGCCTACCTGACCGCCACCGGGCATCGCGATACCGATGTGCCGTACGGCAATATCGTGGCGCTTAATGAACATGCCGCGGTGCTGCACTACACCAAACTCGATCACCGTGCGCCCGCTGAGATGCGCAGTTTCCTGCTGGACGCGGGTGCGGAATATAACGGTTATGCTGCCGATTTAACGCGCACCTGGGCGGCGAACAGCGACACCGACTTTGCGCAGCTTATAAAAGATGTGAATGAAGAGCAGCTCGCGCTGATCGCCACGCTGAAAGCGGGCGTTAACTACGTTGACTACCATGTTCAGTTCCATCAGCGCATCGCGAAACTGCTGCGTCGCCACCAGATCATTACCGATATCAGCGAAGAGGCGATGGTTGAGCAGAACATCACCGGGCCGTTTATGCCGCATGGCCTCGGTCACCCGCTCGGTTTGCAGGTGCATGATGTCGGTGGTTTTATGCAGGATGACACCGGGACCCATCTGGCCGCGCCGTCGAAATATCCTTACCTGCGCTGCACGCGTGTGATGCAGCCGCGTATGGTCGTCACCATTGAGCCGGGGATCTACTTTATTGAGTCGCTGCTGGCACCGTGGCGCGATGGCCCGCTCGGCAAGCACTTCGACTGGCAGAAAATTGAGGCGCTGAAGCCGTTTGGCGGTATTCGTATCGAAGATAACGTCGTCATTCATGAAAATGGTACCGAGAACATGACGCGGGATCTGAAGCTGGCGTAATGGAGAGCTGGCCTATTCCGGCGGCGCCGGTCACCTTTAGCGAGGAGATCAAAAAGAGCCGCTTTATTACCCTGCTGGCGCACACGGATGGCGTCGAGGCGGCAAAGGCGTTTGTCGAGTCTGTGCGCGCTGAACACCCGACTGCCCGCCACCACTGCGTGGCGTGGGTTGCCGGTGCGCCGGATGATTCACAGCAGTTAGGCTTTTCTGACGATGGCGAGCCGGCAGGGACGGCGGGCAAGCCGATCCTCGCGCAGCTGATGGGCAGCGGCGTCGGGGAAATTACCGCGGTAGTGGTGCGTTACTATGGCGGCGTATTGTTGGGCACAGGCGGGCTGGTGAAGGCATATGGTGGCGGCGTGCAGCAGGCGCTCACGCAGCTCACCACCATCCGCAAAATGCCGTTAACCGAATATACTTTGTGTTGCGATTATGCACAGCTTGCGGGAATCGAATCGCTGCTCGGGCAGTTCGACGGGAAAATTGTCTCCAGCGACTATCAGGCCAAAGTGCAGCTACGTGTCGCACTTGCGCAGAGTCATCTGGTCGCCTTTTCGGCAAAGCTGGCTGATTTTAGCCGTGGCGCATTGCAATTGTTAAAAACTGAAGAATAATCGCCACCTGATTTTCTGAACACCATAGGAAGCGGCAGAGATGCATTTTCGCGCCATAACCCGAATCGTTGGACTGCTGGTCATCCTCTTTTCCGGAACGATGATCTTACCTGGACTGGTAGCCCTTATTTACCGTGACGGCGCGGGGCGCGCGTTTACCCAGACCTTTCTCGCCGCGCTGGTGATTGGCTCCATCTTGTGGTGGCCGAACCGCCGTGAGAAAGGGGAGCTGAAATCCCGCGAAGGGTTTCTGATAGTGGTGCTCTTCTGGACCGTGCTGGGCAGCGTAGGTGCGCTGCCCTTTATCTTCTCGGAAAGCCCGAACCTGACGGTAACCGACGCCTTTTTTGAATCCTTCTCTGGTTTGACAACCACGGGTGCCACTACACTGGTGGGGCTGGATTCGCTGCCGCACGCGATTCTCTTTTATCGCCAGATGCTGCAATGGTTCGGCGGGATGGGGATCATTGTGCTGGCCGTCGCCATTCTGCCTATTCTTGGCGTCGGCGGTATGCAGCTCTATCGCGCCGAGATGCCGGGGCCGCTGAAAGACAATAAGATGCGCCCGCGTATTGCGGAAACGGCGAAGACGCTGTGGCTTATCTATGTGTTACTGACGGTGGCCTGTGCGCTGGCGCTGTGGTTTGCCGGTATGCCAGCGTTTGACGCTATTGGGCACAGCTTCGCCACTATCGCTATCGGTGGCTTCTCGACGCACGATGCCAGTATCGGCTATTTCGACAGCCCGACGATTAACACCATTATTGCTATCTTCTTACTTATCTCCGGCTGTAACTACGGTTTGCACTTCTCCCTGCTGAGCGGGCGCAGCCTGAAAGTGTACTGGCGCGATCCGGAATTCCGCATGTTTATCGGCGTGCAGTTGACGCTGGTGATCATCTGTACCGTGGTGCTTTGGTTCCATGATGTCTACACCTCGGCGCTGACCACGGTGAACCAGGCTTTCTTCCAGGTGGTCTCCATGGCGACCACGGCGGGCTTTACCACCGACAGTATTGCCCGCTGGCCGCTGTTCCTGCCGGTGCTGTTGTTATGCTCGGCGTTTATCGGGGGGTGTGCCGGTTCAACGGGCGGTGGCCTGAAAGTGATCCGCATCTTGCTGCTCTTCAAGCAGGGTAACCGCGAGCTGAAGCGTCTGGTGCACCCGAATGCGGTTTACAGCATCAAGCTTGGGCAGCGCGCACTGCCGGAACGTATTCTTGAAGCGGTATGGGGATTCTTCTCCGCTTATGCGCTGGTCTTTATTGTCAGCATGCTGGCGATTATCGCCACCGGCGTGGATGATTTCTCCGCCTTCGCTTCGGTTGTGGCTACGCTCAATAACCTGGGGCCGGGGCTGGGCGTGGTGGCAGACAACTTCGCCAGTATGAACCCGGTGGCAAAATGGGTGCTTATCGCCAACATGTTGTTTGGTCGTCTGGAGGTCTTCACCCTGCTGGTGCTGTTTACCCCCACTTTCTGGCGCGAATAAGGGAGCGTTACGTGAAAACATTGATTCTTTTCTCTACCCGGGATGGGCAAACGCGGGAGATTGCCTCTTACCTCGCCTCTGAACTGAAAGAGCTGGGCGTTTACGCCGATGTGGTGAACCTGAACCGCACGCCGGAGATTGAGTGGGCGAAGTATGACCGCGTGGTGATTGGGGCCTCTATTCGCTACGGTCATTTCCACCCGGCGCTGGAGAGCTTTGTTAAAAAGCACCTGCAAACGCTGAATACTCTGCCGAGCGCGTTTTACTCCGTTAACCTGGTTGCGCGTAAACCAGAGAAGAGTTCGCCGCAGACCAATAGCTATACGCGCAAGTTCCTTCTTTCGTCTCCCTGGAAGCCAGATCACTGCGCTGTGTTTGCCGGTGCGCTCCGTTACCCGCGTTATCGCTGGTACGACCGCTTTATGATTCGGCTGATCATGAAGATGACGGGGGGCGAAACGAACACCAGCCAGGAGGTGGTCTATACCGACTGGCAGCAAGTGGCGAATTTTGCTCGCGAAATTGCTCAGTTAAAAAGCAAAACGCCCGTTTAATGGGCATTGCGACCGAAAAATAAGCGAACGAAAACTTTTTTGAAATTAGGGGTTGTCAGCAGGAATTAACTCCCTATAATGCGCCT
>NZ_JACVTW010000017.1:0-80434 GCF_016624785.1 Kosakonia sp. S42
TGACAAGGGGAGCGCGGCCGCTTCCCTTGTCCCGTTCACCGCATAAGAGATTAATGAAACTCCCCAGCGCCTGGTGAACGGAATCCTTCCACCAATCCAACATGCCAGGCCCATTGCCGGATGGCGGCTGCGCCTTATCCGGCCTACAAACCACCGGTATTTATTCCGTCGGCCACAGCCCCATCGCCATGCGGGCGATGCCGAGCAGCGTTTCGCGGCTGGCGCCGTCGCGGGCCTGGATCGACATCCCCTGCTGGATGCTGGTGTAAAGCCGGGTTAGCGCATCAATATCGGTATCGACGGGCAGTTCGCCCTGCGCTTGCGCCTGCGCCAGACGCGCTTTCAGTAACGCCATCCCGCCGTTGCGCATAGCCTGTACGCGCTGACCAAGGCGATCGTTGCCTTCGCTGGCGACCGCCGAGAGCGTCACCATACAGCCGTGCGGCAGATCGCAGCGCGTCAGCATTTCGGCTGAGCGCTCAAGCCAGCTTGCGACAGCGCGTTTTGGCGAGGGCTCCTGCTCCATATCGCCCCAAATCAGCGGCGCAACGCACTGCTCGTAGTGCTGCAACACCTCATCGTAGAGGTTCTCTTTACTGCCGAACGCCGCATAAAGGCTCGGCGACTTGATACCCATCGCCTCATAGAGATCGCTCATCGAGGTGGCGGTATACCCCTTGCGCCAGAAGAGCAACATCGCCTTGTTCAGCGCTTCTGTTCGATCAAACTCGCGCGGTCTTCCCCGGCTCATCATCAGCTCCTCACATTTTGTGCTGATCGGTATATTAATAATATTGACGAATAGATGGAAGCCTGATTATTTTAATTATGTATCAATCGACACATAATCCAGGAGTCATCATGTCATATTCACTGTCAGGTAAACGCGCGCTGGTCACCGGCGCAAGCCGGGGTATCGGTAAAGCCATCGCTTTAACGCTGGCGCGCGCCGGGGCGGATGTCGCCATCACTTATGAAAAATCGGCAGAGAAAGCCGAAGCGGTTGCTGAAGAGATCCGCGCGCTTGGGCGCAACGGCGTTGCTATTCAGGCGGACAGCGCCAATCCGCAGGCGGCGCAGGACTCCGTTGCACAAGCGGTGTCACAACTGGGCGGGCTGGATATCCTGGTCAATAACGCCGGGATTGCGCGCGGCGGTTCGCTGGAGTCGATGTCGCAGGCGGATATCGACGCGCTGATCAACGTCAATATTCGCGGCGTGATCTATACCACCCAGGCGGCGCTGGCACACCTGCCGGATGGCGCGCGCATCATTAACATCGGCAGTAACCTCTCCGACCAGGTGCCGTTTAAAGGCGTCACGATTTATTCCATGACCAAATCGGCGCTTAACTCCCTGACGCGCGGGCTGGCGCGGGATCTGGGCGCGCGCGGCATCACGGTCAATATGGTGAAACCCGGCTCGACGGACAGCGATATGAACCCGGCGGATGGCGCGCAGTCAGACGAGCAGCGCAGTTTCACCGCGTTAGGCCACTACGGCGAGCCGCAGGATATTGCCGAAGCGGTGGCATTTCTTGCCAGCCCGGCGGCGAAGCATATTACCGGCGCGGATATTGTGGTGGATGGCGGAACCAACGCCTGACGGCAGGCAAAAAAAGCGGCACAGTGTGCCGCCTTTTGTCGTTAACAGCAGCGTGCGCCGCCTTTGCCGCCGTAGCGCGCATCCTGGCGCTCGCGGAAGAACTCCTCGTAGGTCATCGGCGTCTGGTCAGGATGAGTGACGCGCATATGCTCAACGTAGTTGTCATAATCCGGCACGCCAATCATCATTTTTGCCGCCTGGCCTAAGTATTTGCCCGCTTTTGAGAGCGTATCGAACATATCTGCTCCTTCGCTTAGTGCGCGTTTTTGGCACGCGCCACAACCTGATCAACGTTGTCCGGCATCGCTTCATACGGCGTCTCTTGCGCCGTCGGGTGATCCGCTTTCAGCGCCGCCAGCGCGGTCTTCAGCGAGTAGAAGGCGAGTACCACCACCACAACCATAAAGAAAAGGGTTAACCCGGCATCGAGGCGGTTGTTAAACACCAGCTGCGCCAGCTGAGACTGGGTATACTGCGCCGGAATATTGCCGCTGTCGATCATCGCCTGGAACTTATTGGCAATCGCCAGGAAGCCCACTTTGTTGTCCGGGCTGAAGGTTTTCTGCCAGCCAGCGGTAAGCGTACAGACCAGCAGCCAGGCCGTTGGTACTAATGCCACCCATGCGTAGCGCTGGCGCTTCATCTTAAACAGCACCACCGCGCAGAGCATCAGCGCCATACCGGCCAGCATCTGGTTAGCGATACCAAACAGCGGCCACAGCGTATTGATACCGCCCAGCGGATCGACCACCCCCTGATGCAGGAAGTAGCCCCACGCCAGCACGCAGAGCGCGGTGGCAAGCAGGTTAGCGGGCAGCGACTCGGTGCGTTTCAGCGTCGGAGAGATGGCCCCCAACAGATCCTGCAACATAAAGCGCGCCGCGCGGGTTCCGGCATCCACCGCCGTCAGAATAAACAGCGCCTCAAACAGAATCGCAAAGTGATACCAGAAAGAAACATCCATCAGGCCGCCGAGCGCGCCGTGCAGAATATAGGCCATGCCGACCGCCAGCGTCGGCGCCCCGCCCGCCCGCGAGATGATCGACTGCTCGCCCACTTCATCGGCAATCTGCCGCAGCGCATCCGGCGTAATGGTAAAGCCCCAGTTGCTCACCACCTGCGCCGCAGACGCCACCACATCGGTGGTGCCCGCCGGGGCCAGCACCGCCATCGGGCTGTTCATCGCAAAGTAGACGCCCGGATCGATAATGCACGCCGAGACCAGCGCCATGATCGCCACAAACGACTCCATCAACATGCCGCCGTAGCCGATAAAGCAGGCCTGCCCTTCGCTGGCGAGCATCTTCGGTGTAGTACCGGAGGAAATCAGCGCGTGGAAGCCGGAGACCGCGCCGCAGGCGATGGTGATAAAGAGGAACGGGAAGAGATTACCGGTCCACACCGGGCCGGTGCCATCGACAAACTTGGTCAGCGCGGGCATCGTCAGCGTCGGGCGCATAATCAGGATGCCAATCGCCAGCCCAATAATGGTGCCGATTTTCAGGAAGGTGGAGAGGTAGTCGCGCGGGGCCAGCAGCAGCCACACCGGCAGCACCGAGGCGACAAAACCGTAGCCGACCAGCATCCAGGTGAGCTGCACGCCGGTGTAATCAAACCACGGCGCCCAGGTCGGGCTTTCGGCGACCCAGCCGCCGGAGATAATGGCAAACACCAACAGCACCAGACCAATCACCGACACTTCGCCAATGCGCCCCGGGCGCAGGTAGCGAATATAGATGCCCATAAATACCGCCAGCGGAATGGTGAAGGCCACGGTATAGGTGCCCCACGGGCTGTGGGTCAGCGCTTTGACGACAATCATCGCCAGCACCGCGAGGATAATCACCATGATCATAAAGGTCGCCACCAGCGCGATCACGCCGACGGTTGGCCCCATCTCTGCCTTCACCATCTCGCCAAGGGAGCGCCCATCGCGGCGGGTGGAGATAAACAGCACCATAAAATCCTGCACCGCACCGGCTAACACTACGCCTGCGAGGATCCAGATCATGCCGGGCAGATAACCCATCTGCGCCGCCAGCACCGGGCCTACCAGCGGGCCTGCGCCAGCAATCGCTGCAAAATGGTGACCGAACAGCACTTTTTTATCTGTCGGCACATAGTCGAGGCCGTCGTTGTAGCGCACCGCCGGGGTCATGCGCGTCGGGTCAACCTGCAGCACATTTTTGGCGATATAGAGACCATAAAAACGGTAAGCAATGAGGTAAATACAGACGGCTGCGACCACGATCCAGAGTGCGTTGATCGGTTCGCCGCGATTCAGAGCGATATAGCCGAGGGCAAACGCGCCAACAAGCGAGAGCGCGCCCCAAACAAGGTATTTCCCTGGGTTGTTCATAGCGGTTATCCGTTTGAGAGACAGAGAGATGTTACATTTTGTTTCTATATCAACTCAAAGAACTTAACAACTTTGAAACACAGGAAAGGCGGCCTGCCGCACGGCATTTGGTTGATTGTGTTAACGGGATCGCAAGAATGCCCTCCTGAGCCGGAGGGCGAAGGGTTAGCCAAGCACTGCGGTGCTGAGGCGACAGGTTGCGCAGCGCCGCCCCTGCTCATCAAACACCACGATCTCCCAGCTCTGATTCTGGCGGCCAAGATGCAGCGGCTGGCAAACGCCGCGCACTTTGCCGTGCGCCACCGCGCGGTGATGGGTGGCGTTCAGCTCGGTGCCGACCACGCACTGACCGTCGCTGGTCATCATAAAACCGGCCATCGACCCCAAAGTTTCCGCCAGCGCCGCCGATGCGCCGCCGTGCAGCAGGCCAAACGGCTGGTGCGTGCGGCTATCGACTGGCATCTCCGCTTCGAGAAAATCATCCCCGATGCGGGTATAGGTAATCGCCAGATGTTCAATCAGGGTGTTATCGCTGGTGGCATTCAGCGCCTCCAGCGTTAAGTGACGTTTCCAGATCATCAGGCCCCCAGCGTCGAGCCGCCATCCACCACAATATCCTGCAATGTGATGTGGCTGGCGAGATCGGAGGCGAGGAACAAAATGGTGTTCGCCACCTCCTGCGGACGGGCGATTTTCCCCAGCGGAATGCCGAGCTTAAACTGCTCGCCGAAGCCGCGAATGCGCTGCTGCTCCGCATCGTCGCTCACCCACAGCGTGCGCTGCATATCGGTATCCGTCGAACCCGGCGAAACGATATTACAGCGTACATGGCTGGCGGCCAGTTCAAGACCGACGGTCAGGGCCAGGCTTTTCAGCGCCGCTTTCGACGCACCGTAAGCACTCATGCCGATACGCGGCGTGTGCGCGGCGTCAGAGCAGACGGTAACAATCGCCCCGCGCTGCTGGCGGCGAAAGTGCGCCATCGTCTGGCGAAAGAGGTTAAAGGCACCGCCGACGTTAACAGTGAACGTCTGCTGCCACGCTTTGTCAGAGAGCGCATCCGTTGCGCCCATATGCAAAATGCCCGCGGCATTGACCAGCACATCCAGCGGCGCGTTGTTTGCCAGCAGGCGCTCGCAGACGGCGGCGACCTGCGCGGCGTCGGCGATATCCAGCGTTTCGCAGGCAAACGGATAGTGCTCGCCGTTAAAGGCGAGATCGAAGCCGGTCACCTGTGCGCCCGCCTCAACGAAGGCGAGCGCAGTGGCATAGCCGATCCCCTTCCCTGCCCCGCTCACCCAGACACTGCGTCCGCTGAAATCGAGGCTCGCCATCACTGCACCCCGCGCGCGAGCAGCGCCCACCAGGCATCAATGGTTGGTTTTTTCGCCAGCATCACAAAGTCGATATCGCCATGCACTTTGCGCCAGCGGGCGGCGAGCGCCATCATGCGCACCGAATCGAGGCCGTAATCAATCAGGTTTTCGTCATCCAGCGGCTCGTCAGACTCATCCAGCAGCGGCAGGATGATTTCGCGCAGCGCCGCTTTGCTTGCCGGTAGCGGCAGCAGCTCTTGCGTCAGCACCACGCGGCCAGAACGCCCGGCGACATAGTTGAGCGACATTAAGTGCTCTTCGCGGCTGAAATCTGCCAGCGCGTCGGCCACCATAAACGGCTTGATATCGCGCATAAAGGCGTCGGTGGCGGTGGTCATACAGCCGATATGCGAGTAGACGCCGGTGATCAGCAGCTGGTTGCGGCCGGTCTCTTTCAGCATCTGCTCAAGCGGCGAGCGGTGAAAGGCGCTGTAACGCCACTTCACCAGCACGGTGTCGGCCTCGTCCGGTGCCAGTTCGCTGACGATCTGCTGCTGCTCCGGCGAGCGGGTCAGGCCTGGCCCCCACATATCGTTCAGCAACGCGCGATCTTCATCACTCTGCTCTTTCGGCTGCGCGGTGTAGTAGACCGGAATATTGTGCTGTTTGCAGAAGTGACGCAGTGCGGCGATGTTCGCCACCACTTGCTGCATCATCGGACAGTTATCGCCCCAGAAATTAACAAAATAGTCCTGCATATCATGGATCAACAGCGCCGCACGGGCGGGCTCAAACGACCAGTTCACTTTGTTGTCCGGGATATCAGCCGCTGCGGGCAGCGCGTAGCCCTGTAGTTTTGGGATTGCCATCTTCTCTCCTTTACGCCGGGGTGCGTTGTGCTAACCACTGGCGTAACTGTTTCTTGTCAACTTTTCCTACCGGCGTTAGCGGCAGCGCTTCAAGGCACTCGACGCGATCCGGCAGCTTAAATTCCGCCACGCCCTGCTCGCGCAAGAAGCGGCGGATCGCCACCGCGCGCAGCGGGGTTTTCACCACCAGGTACGCGCAGCTCTTCTCGCCGAGCAGGCTGTCCTCCATGCTCACAAGCGCGGCGTGGATCACCGCGTCATGGCGCAGCAGCAGGTTTTCGATCTCCTCGGCGGCAATCTTCTCGCCGCCGCGGTTGATCTGATCTTTTTCCCGCCCCTGCACGGTGATGTAGCCCTGCTCATCAATGGCGATGAGATCGCCCGAGCAGTAGAAGCCCTCAGCATCAAAAGCGCTGGCGTTGTGTTGCGGGCTATTGAAGTAGCCGCGGAAGGTGTAGGGACCGCGCGTCATCAGGCGTCCGGTCTGGCCTGCGGGCAGCGGGTTGCCGTTTTCATTGGCGACCCACACTTCATCATCCGGCGACATCGGGCGGCCCTGGGTGTTGATGATGCGCTCCAGCGGATCGTCGAGGCGGGTGTAGTTCACCAGCCCTTCGGCCATGCCAAACACCTGCTGGAGCTGACAGCCGATCTCCGCCGGAATACGCGCCGCCAGCGTCGCTGAGAGCCGCGCGCCGCCCACCTGAAGCAATTTCAACGACGCCAGCTGGGCATTGCTGCCCCACTCGGCAATCGCCTGCAACCAGAGGCTGACCGCCGGGGGCACCAGCGCGGTGACGTTAATCTGATGTTTTTCAATCAGCGGGAAACAGAGCGTGGCGCTCGGGTCGCTCGCCAGCACCACACAGCCACCGGCAAGGAAGACGCCGAGCGCGCCGGGCGAACTTAACGGGTAGTTGTGCGCCGCCGGTAAGGCGCAAAGGTAGCGGGTCTGCGCCGTGAAATGGCAAATCTCATTACTGCGCACAATGCTGTAGAGATAGTCATTGTGCGTGCGCGGGATCAGCTTCGGCGTACCGGTGCTACCACCGGAGAGCTGGAAGAAGGCCACCTCATCTGCCGGGGTTGGCGTAGCGGAAAAGTTATCTGCCGGGCGGGCAATCGCCTGCTCCAGCGACTCGCCGCGCAGCAAAATAGCGCGCAGCGACGGGTGATCGTTTTTCAACGCGCTGAGGAAAGCGTCATCGGCAAACAGCCCGTGGGCGCGATCGGCAATCAGCAGCGCGGGTTTGATTTGCGCCGCGTAAGCGTTGAGCTCGCTGCGCTGATGGCTGAAGAGCGCGTTCACCGGCGCGACGCCAATTTTCAGCAGGGCGAAAAAGGTGATGTAAAACTCGGCGACATTGCCCAGTTGTACCAGCGCGGTATCGCCGCGCGTAATGCCCATCGACTGTAATGCGCAGGCGAGGTTGTCCGACGCAGCATGCAGCTGGCGGTAGCTCAGCTCGCGATCGCCGTCGATTACCGCAACGGCTTCGCTGGCGGCGTGGCGGGTCAAAATGTCGCTCAACGGTAGATCCTGCCAGTAGCCCTTTTCACGGTAACGACGGGCAAACTCTTGCGGCCAGCGGCTAAAAGGAATGGTCACTGTGGCTCCTTAATGCAAACCGAAGGCGTTCAGCATGGTGGTCAGTTTGACGCCGGTTTCGCGCCATTCAGCGAGCGGCGACGAGGCGGGGACAATCCCGGCTCCGGCAAACAGGCGGACGTTGTTGTCGCGGATGCGCGCGCAGCGAATGGTAACTACCCACTCGCCGTTTCCTTCCGCATCGCACCAGCCGACAATGCCGCCGAAGAGTTCGCGGTTAAATGGCTCAAGCTCGGCGATAATTTTCTTTGCAATCTGGTGCGGGAAGCCGCTCAGCGCCGGTGTTGGATGGAGCAGGCAGGCGAGCGTCAGGGCGTTTTCACCCTCTTTTGCCGTGCCCTCAATCGGCGTTGCCAGGTGCCACAGCGTCGGCGTGTTCACCAGCTGCGGCGATGACGGCAGGGTCAACATGCGGCTGCGCGGTTGCAGCACTTTTTTCATCGCCTGGGTCACCAGTTCGTGTTCATGGCGATCTTTTTCTGAGGCCAGCAGTTTGTTGCCCGCTTCGCGATCGAGCATGTCATCGGGCTGACGGCGCGCCGAACCGGCCAGCGGCAGAGAGCTGAAGTGATCGCCCTCTTTACGCAGCAGCAGCTCGGGGCTTGCGCCCAGTAGTGCACCGCCATCGGGCAACGGAACGTGGAAGTTGAAGCTGGCGGGGTTCTGCGCAATTAAGCGCTCAAGCAGCACACCGCTGTCGACCGGGCGGTCAGTTGCGATCTCAATCAGGCGCGAGAGCACCACTTTGTCCACTTCCGGCGTTGCGGTGCGCGCGGAGGCATTCGCCACCATCTCCATAAACAGATCCTGCTCCGGCACCGCTGTCTGCGCCTTCACATTCGGCATCGCGCCGCTGTTGAAGTAGCGCGCAGCGCGCTGTTTTTCCGGGCGGGAGAAGCTCTGCCAGCGTTGAGGGATAAAGAGCGCCGAAGGCTGCGTGGTATCAAACGGGATAGCGCCGACCATAATCGGCCGGGCGATGCCCTGCGCTCTGGCGTCGGCAAAGGCCTGCGCCAGTTTTTGCTGGAAGGCGCTGTCTGGCGCATCGCCCCCCGCTGCCGGCTCTGAGAAACGCGCAACACACCCCGACGTGGTGAAACTGCGGTACGGCGACATAAAGAAAAATTGATCGGCGGCCAGTGTCGTTGCAGACAGCTGGATCTCTTCAGCCAATGACGTATCCATATCATCCTCCGGCAATGATAAATGTATTAAGAATGATTATCATTTTTGTTTGGTGCAGTAAGATAAAAAGTTATTGCCGGTGATGTCAACAGCAGAATCTCCTCTCGCACTGCCACAACTTGCATCCATGACGCTCAACGATGAAAATGAGAAGCATTAACTTCAACAGAAACAGGACTCACGTTGTGAATTTTCTTAGCTGGTGTCGTAAACACGCTCTGTTAGTGGGCGTTTTCGTTTTAGGACTTAACTCAGCCTGCGCCGCCGACTGGCCGCGCCAGGTGACCGACAGCCGCGGCGTGCATCAGCTTGCCAGCGCGCCGCAGCGCATTGTTTCCACGAGCGTTACCCTCACCGGCTCGCTGCTGGCGATTGATGCGCCAGTGGTCGCCAGCGGCGCAACGACGCCAAATAACCGTTTTGCCGACGATCAGGGCTTTTTGCGCCAGTGGGGCGACATTGCCAAACAGCGCAACGTCGCGCGTCTCTACATCGGCGAAGCGAATGCCGAAGCGGTAGCCGCGCAGATGCCGGATCTAATTTTGATCAGCGCTACCGGCGGCGACTCGGCGCTGGCGCTCTACGATCAGCTCTCGACCATCGCGCCGACGCTAATCATCAATTACGACGATAAGAGTTGGCAGGCGCTGCTTACCCAGCTTGGCGAGATCACCGGCCACGAGCAGCAGGCCGCCGCGCGCATCACTGAGTTCAACCAGCAACTGGCGGCGGCAAAAACGCGCATGAAACTGCCGCCGCAGCCGGTAAGCGCGCTGGTTTATACGCCCGCCGCGCACAGCGCGAATCTCTGGACCCGCGACTCCGCGCAGGGCCAGCTAATGCAGCAGCTCGGTTTTACCCTCGCGCCGCTGCCAGCGGGCATTCAGGCAAGCCAGAGCCAGGGTAAGCGCCATGACATCGTGCAGCTCGGCGGTGAAAACCTCGCCGCCGGGCTGAATGGCGAAGCGCTGTTCCTGTTCGCCGGCGACCAAAAAGAGGCCGATGCCCTGAGCGCTAACCCGCTGCTGGCGCACCTTCCCGCGGTAAGTAATAAGCGGGTTTATGCGCTCGGTGCCGAGACTTTCCGGCTTGATTACTACAGCGCAACCCGCGTGTTGCAGCGCTTGTCTGCGCTGTTTGGCTGAGGGTTTGGCGCAAGCCTGATTGCCGGATGGCGCTAACGCTTATCCGGCCTACAAAATCCTCACCCCTGCCGGATGGCGCTGGCGCTTATCCGGCCTACGAAAATCCTCCCCCTGCCGGATGGCGCTGGCGCTTATCCGGCCTACAAAAACCCCGGCATTGCCGGATAAGGGTCGTGACTTATCCGGCCTGTGAAGGCATCCCGTTTGCAGTCAAGGGGTGATCAGATCGCCGTAACGCTGAATCACCGGTGACGTTAACGCCACCGGTGCGTTTTATGCGCCGGACTGAACCTGTCGGAAACGGCGTAATTCGCCGAGTATGAGAACCAGCACTAATCCCACTATCGCTAACGCCAGCCCGCTGAAGCTCGCCGAGGCGGCGGGGGTCAGCATCGATCCCATTGCGCCCAGCAGCGCCGCGCCGATGGCGTCGCCGGTGACGTTTTGCGCCGTCCATAAGCCGTTAATGCGCCCGAGCATCGCTTCCGGGGTCTGGGTTTGCAACAGGGTGTATTGCAGCAGTGAACTCACCGCCGTCAGCCAGCCACAGAGCGCCAGAAAGAGCACACCGAGCGGCCAGACGGGCATCAGGCTAAAGAGCGCAATGGCGATAAACGCGCCGACACTGGTCAGCAGCATGATGATGCCGGGCCGCTCGCTATGTGCCAGCCGACCGCTGGTCAACGCGCCGATGGCTGCGCCGAGCGGCAGTGCGGCGTAGAGCACGCCAATCTCCGCCGCCGACATCTGCCAGCTCATCGCCAGTGCCGGGTAGAGCACGCGCACGGCGCTGGCCATCGTCAGCAGGCCGCCGAGCAGCGCAATGCCGCCAACTAACGGGTTACGCAGCAGAAAGTGCAGCGCAGCGGCAAGAGATTTAAGCGGGTGTTCGCGCGGTTGCGGCGGCGGTGGGAGCGCAGGCAGCGTCAGCAGTGGCAGCAGGGTGATAAAGGTGCCTGCCGCCGCCAGACCGTAGTTCCACGCCACGCCGCCGGAGGCCAGCAGCAGGCCGCCAACCATCGGCGAAATCACCGAACCGATGCGCACGGTGAGCATGGTGATCGCCCCCGCCTGCATCAGGTTTTCCCGCCCGACCAGCGCAGGCGTTGCCGCCAGCAGCGCCGTCACGCCGAGCGCGCCGAAAAAGCCATCCCACACGCCAAGCAGATAGATCGCCGACAGCAACGGCGCGGGTAACAGTGCATTGAGAAAGAGGCCGATAAAGCCGATACCGCAGGTGGATCGCGCCAGCAGAATCAGCTTTTTACGTTCAAAGCGATCCGCCAGCACGCCGCCGAGCATCAGGCCGACAAACATTGCGCCGCCGGTCAGCGTCACGGCAAGCCCGACCTGCCAGCTGGAGTGGGTCATCGCCTGGATCTGCACTGGCACAGCCACGCCCAGTAAGCCCAGCGATAAGATTGAGATAAAACGCGCGAGGAAAACGGCGCGATAAGCCGGATGTGTCCGCAGCAGGCTGAGATTCAGCAGCCAGGAGTGTTGCTTCATTACAAGACCTTGTATTCCATACTTTCTGTGTCCAATCTCAGGCTGCGCATGGTAACATAACAAAACAGGATCGATAACGATAATTACTATCATTATCAAAATTGGGATTTTTATGTCGTTTTCTGCTTCCCCGGCGCGTTTATTGGTTCTCGTCGGGCTATTTATACTGCTTATATTTGCTGCGGCACTGAGCCTGTTTATTGGCGCAAAACCGATGCCTGCCGCAGTTATCACCGACGCCCTTTTTGGCGCTTGCCACAGCGCAGATTGCACCATCATTCGCGATGCGCGCTTACCCCGCACGCTGGCAGGCTTACTCGCCGGCGGCGCGCTCGGCCTTGCCGGTGCGCTGATGCAAACCCTGACGCGCAACCCGCTGGCCGACCCGGGTCTTTTAGGCGTCAATGCGGGCGCCAGTTTCGCCATTGTGCTCGGCGCCGCGCTGCTCGGCGCGACCACGCCAACGGAGCAACTGCTGTTCGCTTTTTGCGGCGCATTCGCCGCCTCGCTGCTGGTGGCGTTTACCGGCAGCCAGGGCGGCGGCCAGCTTAGCCCGGTGCGCTTAACACTGGCTGGCGTGGCGCTCACCGCCGTGCTCGACGGTCTCTCCAGCGGCATTTCCCTGCTCAATGCTGATGTCTACGATCAGCTGCGTTTCTGGCAGGCCGGTTCCCTTGATATCCGCACGCTGGCAACCCTGCGCGTGGTGCTGATCCCGGTGCTGCTGGCGGCGGGCGTGGCATTACTGCTGAGCCGGGCACTTAACAGCCTGAGCCTCGGCAGTGACACGGCGACGGCGCTTGGCAGCAAAGTGGCGCGCACCCAGTTGCTGGGCCTGCTGGCGATAACCGTGCTCTGCGGCAGCGCCACGGCGGTCGTCGGGCCCATCGCCTTTATCGGTCTGATGATGCCCCACCTCGCGCGCGGGCTGGTTGGAGCCGATCACCGCTGGTCACTTCCCGTCACGCTGATTGCCACCCCTGCTCTGCTGCTGTTTGCCGATATCATTGGTCGTGTGATCGTACCGGGCGAACTGCGCGTTTCGGTAGTGAGCGCCTTTATCGGCGCGCCGATGCTGATCCTGCTGGTGCGCCGCGCGCGCGGAGGCGGCTTATGATCGCCCCCTCCCGCCGTTTAGTGGCCAGCTGCCTGCTGATGGTTATCGCCGCCCTGCTGCTCGCAGCCTGGGGGTTGCGCAGCGGTACGGTGATGCTCACCTTTACGCAGGTTTTCGACGCCCTAAGCGGTGCTGCGCCGCGCGCAATGCAGCTGGTGGTGATGGAGTGGCGCTTGCCGCGAGTGTTAATGGCGCTGGTGGTTGGCGCGGCGCTTGGGATCAGCGGTGCGATTTTCCAGTCGCTGATGCGTAACCCGCTCGGCAGCCCGGATGTCATGGGCTTTAATACCGGTGCCTGGAGCGGCGTGCTGGTGGCGATGGTGCTGTTTGGTCAGCATATGACGGCAATTGCGCTGGCAGCGATGGCGGGCGGCATTCTTACCTCGCTGGTGGTGTGGCTGCTGGCCTGGCGCAACGGTATTGAAACCTTCCGCCTGATTATTGTCGGCATTGGCGTACGCGCGATGCTGGTAGCCTTTAACACCTGGCTGCTGCTGAAAGCGTCGCTTGAAACGGCGCTCTCCGCCGGGCTGTGGAACGCCGGTTCGCTCAATGGCCTGACGTGGGCAAAAACGCTGCCGTCGGTGCCGATTATGCTGGCGATGTTTTTTTTCGCTGCCCTGCTGGCACGGCGCATGCGGCTGCTGGAGATGGGCGACGACAGTGCCTGCGCGTTGGGCGTCAACGTTGAGCGCTCGCGTTTGCTGCTGATGCTGGTAGCGGTGGCGCTGACCGCAGCCGCCACGGCGCTTGCCGGGCCGATCTCCTTTATCGCGCTGGTGGCACCGCATATTGCCCGCCGCCTGAGCGGTACGGCGCGCTGGGGGTTAACCCAGTCCGCGCTCTGCGGCGCGCTGCTGCTGCTGCTGGCGGATATGATCGCCCAGCGCGGCTTTACGCCTTACCAGCTACCGGTTGGCGTGGTCACCGTCAGCCTCGGCGGTATTTACCTTATCGCCTTGTTAATTCAGGAGTCCCGCAAGAAATGAGCGCCTTATCCCCCCGTCTGCGCGGCGAAGCGTTAACCCTGGGCTACGGCAAAAAAGTGATTGCCGAGCAGCTGAGCGTCGCCATTCCCGATGGCCATTTCACCGCCATCATCGGCCCGAATGGTTGCGGGAAATCGACTCTTTTACGCACCCTCAGCCGCCTGATGACGCCGCGCGAAGGGCATGTCTACCTGGACGGCGAGCAGATCCAGCGTTTTGCCAGCAAAGAGGTGGCGCGACGTATTGGTCTGCTGGCGCAAAACGCCACCACGCCTGGCGATATTACGGTGCAGGAGCTGGTAGCGCGCGGGCGTTACCCCCATCAGCCGCTCTTTACCCGCTGGCGCAAAGAGGATGACGAGGCGGTTAAGCGGGCGATGAAAGCCACGGGCGTGGAGAGCCTGGCGCAGCAGAGTGTCGATACGCTTTCCGGCGGCCAGCGCCAGCGGGCGTGGATCGCCATGGTGCTGGCGCAGGAGACGGCGATTATGCTGCTTGATGAGCCAACCACCTGGCTTGATATCAGCTATCAAATCGATCTGCTGGAGCTGCTCAGCCAGCTGAACCGCGAGCAGGGGTATACGCTGGCGGCGGTGTTGCATGATTTGAATCAGGCATGCCGTTACGCCACCCATTTGATTGCGCTGCGCGACGGGAAGATTGTGGCGCAGGGCGCGCCGAAAGAGATTGTCACCGCCGGGTTGATCGAGGAGGTGTACGGGCTGCGCTGCATGATCATTGACGATCCGGTGGCGCATACACCATTGGTGGTGCCGCTGGGGCGCAGCGGTTGAACGTTGTTGGCAAATCCCATTGCCGGATAAGCGTCAGCGCCATCCGGCATGATCCCCCCAGAAAACAGAGCCACTGAAACCGCGTAGGCCGGATAAGGCAAAGCCGCCATCCGGCATGATCTCCGCATCCATTGCCGGATGGCGCGTTACACGCTTATCCGGCCTACGCGGTTCCAGCAACAGCTATTTTTCATTCAGCCCCCATCTTGCAGCGACGCTGTTTACCCCCGCTGAAATCGGCGAACCGAAGCGGGAATGACAAGGTCTGGACGCCATGGATGGCGGACAGAGGCGAACCGAGACAGGATGTCGAGTCGAGCCGGCCGCCGTCAGGCACGCGGGAGGTGAGCGCAGTGCGCAGCACCGATTTCCTCGCGGGGCCGCGGGGATTGACAAGGGGAGCGCGGCCGCTTCCCTTGTCCCGTTCACCGCATAAGGGGTTAATGAAACTCCCCAGCGCCTGGTGAACGGAACCATTCCACCAAAGTAACCCCATCGCCGGATGGCGCCTAAACGCTTATCCGGCCTACAACATTTTTTACCTCTCCAATAACTCCCTCAACACTGGCCCGATCTGCCCGAACGCCTGCGGGGAGATGATATCGACATGGGCACAATCCTGACGGTACACCGCCAGCTCGCGCACCCAGGGTGCCCAGGCGCGTTGCGGGTCGGTGCCGGGCGGCAGGGTGCGCTCGGCGACAAACAGCGTGGCTTTACCATCAAATGGCACGCTGTGCGCAGTGGTCAACAAGCGCACCGCATCGGCGTAGTTCCCCTCAATCTGCGAGAAAAGCTCCGTGGAGGCCTGCCCCTGCTGCGCGGCGAGAAACGCCTGGCGCTCGCGCTCAATCTCCGCCAGCACGGCGGGATCAAGGCCGTTCGCCTCTTTCTCTGCCCAGTTTTGCGTCTCCGGCGGCCAGGTATCGAGCAGCCCGAGGAACGCCACCTCTTCACCGCGCTGTCGCAGCCGCGCTGCGATGCCATGCGCCAGTGTCCCGCCAAGGGAGTAACCGAACAGGTAGTAAGGCCCGTGCGGCTGCTGCGCCAGTAGCGTCGCTAACTGTTGATCGCAGGCCTCATCCAGCGTTGCTGCCTGCTGTAGCGGCCCATCCGGGCGCGGAGACTGAATGCCGGTAATCGACCAGCGCGGCGCAAGATAGCGGGCCAGTACGCTGAACTGCCACGCAAAACCGGAGGCCGGATGGAAGCAGAAGAGCGTCGGCCCAGCGCTTTCGCGCAGCGGCAGCACCGCTTCCAGCCCGAGCCGCCCGGCCTGCTCGTTTGAGAGCGGCTGTTCCAGCAACGCCGCAAGTTTCTCCACCGTCGGTGCCACCATAATCTGCCCCGGTGTCACCTGGCGGTCAAACTCGCGGCTAAGCTGCGCGGCAAGCCGCATCGCCAGCAGCGAGTGGCCGCCAAGGGCGAAGAAATCCGCCTGCGCATCATTCACTTCGCAGCCCAGCAGCGCGGCAAAGGCCTGCGCCACCTGCGTCTCCATCCCGGCATTGAGCGGGCGACCGCCCTGCTCTGCCTGTAACACGGGCAGCGGCAGCGCCTTGCGATCGAGCTTACCGTTGGCGCTGAGCGGCAGCGCGCTCACCTGCATTAACAGCACCGGCACCATATGCGCCGGTAACTGCGCGCGCAGCTGCTCCAGCAGTGCAGCCGTATCCAGTTGCTGACCAGATGAAGAGACCAGGTAGCCAACCAGTTGGCGGGCATCGCCGCCGCTCGCCGCCGCCTGGTTAAAGACGCAGGCATGGGCCACCGCCTGAGCGATATCCGGCAGTGCCAGCATTGCCCGGTCAATCTCGCCCAGTTCAATGCGCTGACCGCGAATTTTTAACTGATCGTCGCTGCGCCCCAGGTACTCCACCGCGCCACTCTCCAGCCAGCGGGCGACATCGCCGGTGCGGTACATGCGCTCGCCCGGCGCAAAGGGATCGGCAATAAAGCGGCTGGCAGTCAGATCCGGGCGACCAAGATAGCCCTGCGCCAGCTGAATGCCGGTGAGATAGAGATCGCCCGCCACGCCGAACGGCACCGGACGCATCATCGCATCCAGAATGCGCAGCCCCGTGTTCCACACCGGGTAACCAATCGGCACACTGTTGCCGCGCACCTGCGCCAGCGTCTCGCCATACGCCGGATAGAAGCTGACATCCACCGCCGCTTCCGTCGGGCCATAGAGGTTATGCAACGTCACGCCGGTTAAGGCTTCCCACTCGCGGCAGAGATCGGCGGGCAGCGCTTCGCCGCTACAGAAAACCTGCTTCAGCGTGCGGCAGCTCTGCTGCGCGCTTTCCGGCGTCAGCGAGGCGACAAAGGCCGCCAGCATCGAGGGTACAAAGTGGGTGGTCGTCACACCCGCTTCAGCAAAGAAGGCTTGTAACGCCTGCGGATCGCGGTGCGCCTCCGGCTCGGCCATCACCAGGCTGGCGCCAGCGATAAACGGCCACCAGAACTCCCACACCGACACATCAAAACTGCACGGCGTTTTTTGCGCCACCACATCGTTAGCGCTAAGCGGATAGGCTGCCTGCATCCACAGCAGGCGGTTGACGATGGCGGTATGCCCAACCATCACCCCTTTTGGTCGCCCGGTAGAGCCGGAGGTGAAGATGATATAAGCCGTCTGCTCCGGGCGGGCCAGATTGAGCGGCTCAGCGCCATTGCTCTCCAGCGGCGCGTCGTAGCAGAAGTGCGCCAGCCCAGGAATATCGGCGAAGCGCGCATGCTGATCGTCGGTGGTGATTAACAGGCGCGGGCGGGCATCCTCCAGCATCATGCGCAGACGATCGTCGGGGTAGCCGGTATCGAGCGGCAGCCAGGCGGCGCCCGCTTCAACAATGCCATGCAGCGCGAGCGTCAGGAAAACCGAGCGCGGCAGCGCAACCGCCACGCTGTCGCCAGGCTGCACGCCCAGCGCGCGTAGCTGGTTCGCCAGCGCCACCACTTGCTCGCGCATCTCCCGATAGCTGAAGCGCCAGCGGGCATCGGATAACGCCGGGGCATCGGGGGTTTTCGCCGCCTGCTGTGCCACCAGCTCGCTCAGGGTAGCCCGCGGCAGCGACACGGCGGTGGCGTTGATCTGCGAAAGTTGTTCCGCCTCTTTCGCGGTTAAGAGTTCCGCATCGCCACAGCGCAGCGCCGGATTGTCGGCAAACTGCTGCAACAGCTGGGCAAGGCGCGCAACGTGGGTGTTGAGCGTCGCCTCGTCGTAGCGGCTGCGATTCGCCAGCACCTCCAGCGACAGCCCGCCCGCTTCATCCGGGAAGATCGCGATCTCCAGATCGTTGACCGGCCCGGTGGCTAAGGTGTGGGTAATGCCCTGGATGCCGTCAAGATCGAGCTGGTAATCAAACAGTTTGACGTTCAGTACCGGGCCGAACAGCGGCTCACTCCCCGCCGCGCGCCCGGCGTCGCGCACGATCTGCTCCGCATCGTAACGCTGGTGGCGGCGCATCGCTTTTAACGTTCGGGCAAGGTCGCTTGCCAGCTCCGGCAGCGTTTGCGTGCCATCAAGATGGATGCCCATCGGCAGGACATTAAGCACCGGGCCGGTGGCGGTGAGCGCGGCCGATCCCATACGGCGCATAAAGATAAACCCGGCGGCATAATCGGTGCGTCCGCACAGCCGGCCCAGCCAGAGCGCCACTAAGGCCAGCGCCAGATCGGCGGGCGTCGTGCTTGCCATCGCCTGGCTCAGGCGGCGAAAGGCTGCGCGCTCCAGGGCGACATTGAGGCGCAGAATATCGGTAGTTGCCGCGCGCCCTGGCAGCGGTTCGCTGGAGAGCGACACCGGCGGCGGAAGCGCGCGCCGCTGCTCTGCCCAGAAAGCGGCATCGCGCGTAAAGGCATCGCTGCCCTGATAGCGTTGATACTCCTCCACAACCTCAGCAAAGGGGGTAAATGGTGAGGCGGGCGTTGGCTCGCCACGTCGCCATGCGCTATAAATAGCGGCAATCTGGCGGGTTATGGCGGGGAAACTGAAGCCATCGACCAGCAAATGGTGATAACGCTGATACCAGTACCAGCGCCGCTCGCCGACGCGCATCAACTGGTGGTGCACCAGCGGTTTGCCGCTCTCCACGCGCAGGTTTTGCGCCAGATCTGCCTGCATTAGCGCCAGCGCGGCGCTGTGTGCATCGCCCTGCTGGTGCAGGTCGGCAATGGCGGGCGCGGCAAAGGTCAACGTCTCATCGACAGACTGCCACACTTCGCCGTTATCTTCGGTGAAACGCATGCGCAGCGTGTCAGCCTGCATCAGGCCGGTGACAATCGCCTCGCTGAGCTGCACGGCATCGATATCGCCCTCAAGCTCAACATAGTGCGCCACGCTCCAGGCATTCGGCAGCGAGGTGAGTTTTTCTGCCATCCAGATCCCCGGCTGGGCGGCGACCAGCGGTAAACGTTCGCTCATCTTCCGCTCCTTATTGCGCGTGGGGGTGCGCATAGTGCGCCGGGGTTAAGCTCTGCCAGTGTGCTGCCAGCCAGTTGTTACAGTCCGCCTGCGATTGCGGCTCACAGATGATGTGCCAGCCTGCGGGCAGCGCGCACTGCGCGGGCCACAAACTGCACTGCTGCGCGCTGTTTTGCAGAATATAAAACCGCCCTTGCGGATGATCGAAGGGGTTGGTGAACTCCATAGCAAACTCCTGTCGTGGAAAAGCGCCCCGGCGTTAGAGCGGCTGCCAGAGGGTGATTAACCCCGCCGTCAGCCCGCCGCGCCAGCAAAGCGCATCATGTCCGCCGTCAACCTGACGCCAGAAAACCCGCTGCTGTGTTTGTTGTAAAAGGGATAAAAGGGTCTGGTTGGTACGAAAAATCAGCGGCTCGCGCACCCCGGCTTCAAGCACAATGCGCAGCCCCTGCGGGCCTATTTCACCCTGTTTGAGTTGTTGGATAAGCAGCCCTTCACCCTCGCCGCCGCGATGTGGCCACCAGTAAGAGCCGGACTGGCTCAGCACGCAGCCAAAGCGCGTCGGCCAGTGTAGAGCGGCATAGAGCGCTGAAAGCCCGCCGAAACTCTGCCCCGCCACCACCGTGCGATCGGCGCGATCGCTGAAGGAGGCAATTTCGCGTACCTGCGGCAAGAGTTCCTCCTGCACCGCCAGCCAGAAATCGGCATTACAGGGCAGCTCCTGGCTGCGCTGAGCATTATCGATGGCGTCAATCAGCACATAGACCGCGGGCGGCAACTGGCGGGCGCTAGTCAGCGCTGCCAGCGCAGGCCACACCGGCATGCTCTCGGCCCAGAACTGGCCGTCGAGCAGGATCGCCAGCGGGCGTTCAGCACCCTGCGCCTCGCCGGTGGTGTAAACCCAGACGCGGCGGCGGTTGTGCAGCCGCGGGCTCTGCCAGTGCAGCAGATGAGGAGGGGTAAAAGCGGTATCGGTTGCCTGCCAGCCGGGCTGAGGCGGTGCGCCGGGCATCTCCAGCGCCGAGACCGGATGACCGCGTCCGCCGCGCCAGCTTTGCGCATTCAGCGGGTCGGCAACCGCGCGCGGCAGCAGTTTGCGCCACCCTTCACGCAGCGCCGCGCGATCCGGCGGCACGCTGGCGAATACGGTGTCGGCAAAGTCGTTATCCTGCTCAGAGGGGATCAGGCAGTAGCTGCCGCGCCAGCCCGCTTCGAGGGTGGTTTTCCAGCACCAGACATCGCTTCCGGCGATGCGTGCCAGTGATTGCGGCTGCGCTTGTTGATGGTGATCGGTAACACCAGTGATGTAGATCCAGACCCGGCGCAGGCGCGAAGTCTGCTCTGACCCCGCCGGATCGCGCCACCAGAAGGTGACTTCATAGCGCCCGTCGGCGGTTTTAACCCACTCCGGCCCCTGTTTTGACGCCCACCAGGCATCGCTTCCCGTCGTTGACGTCACGGTTTAACCCCAAATCGCTGCGGAATTATTTTTATCGATCAAAATTTATAGATAATATTATTGATAACTATTCTTATTTGCAATAGCGTATTGGCGCGCTGTGGGAAGCGCGTCTTTCACCTAACTCTGCCTGTCGCAGGCCTTTTTTCTCAGGTCTGAGAGAATTGCCGCGCGCGGGCTTCATCACTGCCGTCTCCTCTCCCCTGGGAATGGAGAGTTACGGGGATACGGCAAAGGAACGCAGGTAACATAATGAATAAGAAGATGAAATCCCTGACCTTGCTGGTCAACCTCGGGATCTACGGCGCGGCAATACCCGTGATGGCGGCGGAAGAGAAAAGCAGCGACGCCAGCAGCGCGGACACTATCGTCGTCACGGCGGCACAGCAAAACCTCCAGGCACCCGGCGTGTCGACCATCACCGCCGATCAAATTCGTAAGAACCCGCCAGCCCGTGATGTGTCGGAAATTATCCGCAAGATGCCGGGCGTTAACTTAACCGGCAACGCCACCAGCGGCCAGCGCGGCAACAACCGCCAGATCGACATTCGCGGTATGGGCCCGGAAAACACCTTAATCCTGGTGGATGGCAAACCGGTCACCAGCCGTAACTCAGTACGCTTAGGCTGGCGCGGCGAGCGTGACAGCCGCGGCGACACCAGTTGGGTGCCGGCAGAGATGATTGAGCGCATCGAAGTGATCCGCGGCCCGGCGGCCGTGCGCTACGGTAACGGCGCGGCGGGCGGTGTGGTGAATATCATCACCAAAAAAGATAGCGCCCAGGAGTGGCATGGATCATGGAACGCCTACGTCAACGCGCCGGAGCATAAAGCGGAAGGCGCCACCAAACGCACCGACTTTAGCCTCAGCGGCCCGCTGGGCGATGATGTCAGCTTCCGCCTCTATGGCAACCTGGCGAAAACCCAGGCCGATGCGTGGGATATCAACCGCGATCACCAGTCTGAACGCACCGGAATTTACGCTAATACCCTTGCCGCCGGGCGCGAAGGCTCGATCAATAAAGATATTAATGGCGTGGTGCGCTGGGATTTCGCGCCGATGCAGTCGCTGGAGTTCCAGGCGGGCTACAGCCGCCAGGGCAACCTCTACGCGGGCGATACGCAAAACACCAATAACGACAGCAGCAGCAATAACTACGTGCGCAAGAACTACGGCAAAGAGACCAACCGTCTCTATCGCCAGAACTACTCCGTCACCTGGAATGGTGGCTGGGATAACGGCATTACCACCAGCAACTGGATCCAGTATGAGCACACGCGTAACTCGCGTCTGGGCGAAGGTCTGGCGGGCGGGCTGGAAGGGCTGTTCAACAGTAATAAATTCACCGATATCGACCTCTCCGATGTGATGCTGCACAACGAGGTGAACCTGCCGCTGGATCTGCTGGTTAACCAGACCCTGACGCTGGGCACCGAGTGGAACCAGCAGCGGATGAAAGATCTCGCCTCTAATACCCAGGCCTTCCAGGGCGGGGCGATTAGCGGGCTGAGCAGCACCAACCGCAGCCCCTACTCCAGTGCCGATATCTACTCCATTTTTGCCGAAGACAATATGGAGCTGACCGACAGCACCATGCTGACCCCGGCGCTGCGCTTCGATCATCACACCATCGTTGGCGATAACTGGAGCCCGTCGCTGAACCTCTCGCAGGGATTAGGCGACGATTTCACCCTGAAAATGGGCATTGGCCGCGCGTATAAAGCACCGAGCCTCTACCAGACCAACCCGAACTACATTCTCTACAGCAAGGGCCAGGGGTGCTACGCCAGCGGCAACGGCGTCGGTTGTTACATGATGGGTAACGACGACCTGAAAGCGGAGACCAGTATCAATAAAGAGATTGGCCTTGAGTTCAAACATGATGACTGGCTGGCCGGTGTGACCTGGTTCCGTAACGACTACCGCAATAAGATTGAGGCGGGTTATTCGCCGATGGCGCAAACGGCGGCGGGCGCGACTAAAACCGATATCTACCAGTGGGAAAATGTGCCGAAAGCGGTGGTTGAAGGGCTGGAGGGTACGCTGAACGTGCCGGTTTCTGAAACGGTGGCCTGGAGCAACAACTTCACCTATATGCTGCAAAGCAAGAACAAAACCACTGGCGAGCGGCTCTCCATCATTCCGGAATATACGCTGAACTCAACACTGAGCTGGCAGGTGACGCAGGATGTTTCTCTGCAATCGACCTTTACCTGGTACGGCAAACAGCAGCCGAAGAAGTATGACTACAAAGGCCAGCGCGTGACCGGCTCTGCGACCAACGAAGTGAGCCCCTACAGCATTGTGGGACTTAGCGGCACCTGGGACGTGAACAAAAACGTCAGCCTGACCGCCGGCGTCGATAACCTGTTTGATAAGCGCCACTGGCGCGCGGGCAATGCCCAGAGCACCGGCGGCACTACCGGCTATATGTATGGCGCAGGCGCCGAGACCTATAACGAATCGGGCCGTACCTGGTTTATGGGCATCAACACCCACTTCTGATAAGAGCCTGAACTGCTACAAAGAGAAGGCCCCGTCATTGCTGGCGGGGCCTTTTATTACTGATTACCTGGGTGTTGAATATCTGACACTGTTATACCCCGCCCGGCGCTTATCTCCGGCACTCACTCTAAGGTGGCGTTAGCTCTTTGCTGGGGTGAAATAACAATAAGCCATCGGAAAATTCCTAACAAGAGGAAAATAATACCTGTACGTGAATATATGATATCGATCATACTTTCTTGCTGCTGTTCATCTGCTGGTGTGATGAACGTCACGACGCTTTTTCACGCAGTCGTCAACCTGTTTACCGGCGTAAAAATGATGACCCGGCTAAAGCCTCTCTCTCAGCACGATCGCCGCAAGTGTGCTGATTTTTTGCTTTAGTTGCCTGAAAATGCAGCAGCAGATATTATTTTGCACTGCGGAATTTGACTTAAATTCTGCAGAAGTTTACAAAAGATACCGCCTTTCCCCTATCCGACTTGCGTCTTTGCGGTTTTCGTCCAGGCTTGCCTTTCAGGCGCTGGAAAAATAGCAAAAGTTCGCCCGGTTCAGGTTTGCGCGCCACCGACGTTTCTATAATTTGCAGGCATCTGTGAGTGGAGTATCGAATGTTCTCTTTTGTCGCCCGCCAGGCGATTTTTGATGCAAATATGAACACAGTCGGCTACGAGTTGCTGTTCAGGGACAGTATGACCAACCGGTTTCCTGACGTCACACCGGAGTACGCCACTGCGCAAATTATTGTTGAACAGTTTCTTGGCGCACCGCTGGGGCGGTTAAAAGAGTACAGTGCGATTTTCGTCAACTTCCCCTATGAACTGCTGGTACAGGGAATGGCGGAAACGCTGCCGAAAGATCGGGTGATTGTTGAGATCCTCGAAACCGCCGAGCCCACGCCGCTGCTGCTGGAAAGCATCAAAAAACTCTCCGCGCAGGGTTTTCGCATTGCGCTGGATGATTTTGCGCTCGGTGATACGTGGAACGACTTCCTGCCCTTTATTCACATTATCAAATTCGACGTGCGCAATAATACGCCGGAGGAGATTGGCGGTTATATCAAGGGCAAAGCTCATCTACTGCGCAACACGCTGTTTCTCGCCGAAAAGGTGGAGACCCAGCAGGAGTATGAGTGCTACAAAAACCTCGGCTGCACCCTTTTTCAGGGCCACTTCTTCAGCCGCCCGGTGATCCATGCGGCGAACAAACTGATTCAGAACCAGGCAATCACCCTCCGGCTAATGAAAGAGGTGAATGCCGATAAGCCCGATTTCACCCGCATCGAGGCGCTGTTAAAACAGGATCTCGCCCTCTCCTTCAAGCTGATGCGCTATGCGCAAAATATTGTCTTTAACGCGCGCGGAATTAAAAACGTCCGCAGCCAGTCGTTAAAAGACATTATTTTTTATCTCGGTGCCAATGAGCTGCGCCGCTTCGTGCTGGTCTCCTGCCTGACCTCGGTAAATAAAGAGGAGATTGGCGAGATCTATCAGCAGAGCCTGATACGCGCCAGGTTCTGCGAGCTTGCCTCGTCACACTCTATTACGCGCCACTCGGCGGATGATGCCTTTATCGTCGGTCTTTTTTCGCAACTCGACAGCATTTTTGAAATGCCGATGGCCGATCTGATTGGCCAGATTGATATTTCCAACAATGTGATGATGGCGCTGAAAGCGCAAAAAGGGCCGCTCTATCCCTATTTGCGCCTGATTGAGCTGTATGAAAACCATCAGTGGGAAGAGGTGAGCGAGCTCGGCCATCGCCTCGGTTTTCATCGCGGCACGGTGGCGGAGCTGGTCAAAACCGCGACCGAATGGACGCAGGCGATCCCCTCAACCCGCCGCTAATTTTAGTTTCTGCGTCAAAAGGCCGATGTAATTAGCAGAACGCATCCCTTTGGACGAACACGATGGAATCACTCTCGGTATATGGCTACCGCCTCGGCAAGGATCATGAGGTGGAATATCTGCCGTTTAAAAAACGCCTGATTAACTACGCTTCGCCGGGTAAGGCTGACTATTTACGCGCGACCATGGCCAACCTGCTTCACTTTCTGCTGACGCACGCCGTCGGTCGCGTGGTGGCAGACAGAACGCTGCAAACCCAGGTGTGGGAAAACAATGGCCTGAGCTGCTCCAGCCAGCGGTTGTGGCAGGTGATGAATAACCTGAAGCGTAAGCTGGCAGCGTTTGATCTGCCTGAGGATTTTATTCTGCGCGTCGAAGGTAAAGGCTACCTGATCCCCGAAGAGAAAGTGCTGCAACTCTACTGCCGCCAGACCTTTTTTGCCGCCGGTGAACACGCCTCACGTACGGGCGTGACGCGTTAATGGCTGACGAAGCCCCCTATTTTTATCCGCCTTATCCGGCCATTTATGCTAACGTTGTGCCGCCGCAGGCGATGCGGCACCCTCCACTCCCCCTGCTGGCAAAATTGAATGAGGCTTTATGAGAATTGGTATCGCGTTTCCCGTGCTGGTATTTATTGTCGCCGTGGCATTTCTGACCTGGTTTATTGTCGGCGGCTACGCCACACCGGGCGTTTAATATTAAGAGGCCTCCCGGCTGCGTTATTCAATACAGCGCATCACTTGCCGTTCAACCACTTTAATTTGTGATCCTGCTCGCCTTTTGGCGGGTGTAGAATGCCGGGCACGCAAGTTCACCGGAGCAGTTAATGAATATCATCGAAATCATCATGTCGGCGGGTCGGGTATCCGTAGATGTTGCCCTTTATACCCTGCTGCCGATCATGGTGGTGATGCTCATCATTATGAAGTACCTCGAGGAGAAGGGCGTACTGGACGCGATTGTCCGCCTCACCTCCCCGGCTCTCAAACCTTTTGGTATTAGCGGGATGGGCATTTTTGCCCTTATTCAGCTTAACTTTGTCAGCTTTGCTGCTCCGCTCGCCGCGCTGGCGATTATGGAGCGGCGCGGAACCTCCGATCGTCATCTCGCCGCCACGCTGGCCATGGTTTTTGCCATGGGCCAGGCCAATGTCTTCTACCCTCTCACCCCCTTTGGTCTGCACTGGGGCGCGGCGATTGGCATTTCGCTGATTGGCGGGCTGGCGGCTTCGTCGTTTACCTACTACCTTGCCGGACGCAGGCTCTCCAGCGCCACGCTGCGTGACGAAGAGGGCGAGCTTTCGCAGGAGAAGCCGCGCGCCGGGCTGATTGCGGTGATTAACGGCGCAGGGGCGGATGCGATTCGCTTATCGCTGGGCTCACTGCCGATGCTGCTGCTGTCGCTGACGGTGGTCGGCATATTAAAAGCGGCGGGCGTGGTGGAAGCGCTGACGTCGCTACTGACGCCGTTGATGTCTTTCTTTCACATCTCAACGGTCTACGTGTTGCTGACGCTGACCAAATGTCTGGCCGGCGGTACTGCTTACTTTGGCGTTGCATCCGAAATGGCGCAGCACGGGCAGCTGACAGCGGCGCAGATTAACGCCTCGGCAGGCTTTCTGGTACAAACCCTCGATCTGCCGGGGATCGGGATTTTTCTCGGTATCGCCAGCCGCTTTGTACGCCTCTTCCGCTTCGCGCTTGCGGGCGCGATTGTGGGCATTCTGCTGCGCACGCTGCTGCACGCGTTACTGTTTTAGGAGGCCAGCGCCCTGTCACTGCGCATCGCACTGTAGAGGGAGCAGAGCGCCTGCAGGCTTTTAGTGCCGGTGCGTTTCATCAGGCTGTTACGCTGCACGCTGATGGTCGTGGGGCTGACGCCACGGATACGGGCAATGTCGTCAAGGGAGTGACCGCCGAGGATCAGCCGCATGATTTGCTGCTCGGCGCGGGTAAACTTGAGGCTGTCGTGGCGATAGCCGGGCGGACTATTCTGCCTGGAGAGCATGTTCATGACGGCCAACGCCTGACGCAGCTCGTCAACCCGCAGATTCTCTGCAAGGCAGAGTTTCACCATCCCCGGGAAGAGCAAGCTCAGGGAGTCAAAATGGCGCTCGGCGGAGATAAAAATCGCATAGTGCGTCGGCGGGCGGGAGAAAAAGAGCCCGTACATCTCCACAATATCCATCCCGGCGGTGACATAAATCGCCAGTTCGCTGCTCTGATATGGCTCGCCCCTCTCCTTACGCAATTGCCGGATGATTTGCTCAATACCAAAGATGAAAAGGCGATCCTTTCCGTAGAGTGTCATGATAGCTCCAGAGGTTATTATCTTATTTATCCTGCGAGGCGCGCAGGCTATTTTTTTCCTGAGTGTTAGGGATGTCCTGAATCAACGCAATATAGCTTCTTCACTTCGTTTAGGCTTCGTTTAACTTTCCGGAGTGTGAATTCCAACGCTACTTTTTTCCTGCGGCAGAGAATTTACGCCAGGAATAAATTTATTCTGCTTGCGGCCATCCATAAAAAAACCTGAAATCACAAAAGCCAGTAAAAATAGATAACCTATTGTTATTTATAAACTTTAAAAGACCAGGATTATCTTTAAAAAAACTCAAAAATTAAAATAATCATGCATATCAAATGTTCGATCGCAGTCTCAAAACACTATTTCAAATTGTGTAAAAGTGTGTTCCACGAACCACTTTTTAGAGAACATGTTTTACAGAATTTATCTCTGAAGAGCGCTAACGCTTTTTAACACCGTATTTTGTGTGGTGAATCCCCCTCAGCGGCGGGGTCATGCTGATATACGTTCACGCTCAGTAACGTTTCATTTTTATGGACGGATTGGGGTTATCGGCCCCCAATTCACCGGGAGGCACCCGGCACCACACACCCATTTATGGTGAACAGGCTGGCATTTTTTATGCGGTAATTATCAATGCCTTATTATATTAAAAATCATTATTAAGCTTGCTAATAATTCCGGCTTAGATCCGGCTTTTTCATGCGAACCATGTTTATAACAACCGTCTGCGTTAATGCAGAGAACATCTTGTACCTTTGAGAAAAATAATAGGGGATTTTATGTTGCGCACATTATTAATAGCCACATTACCTTTTATCACTCTTGCTACCCACGCCGTCACCTTTGATTATCGCCACGAAATGAATGACAGCGGAGGAAATAATCACAAAGACCGCTTATTAATGTCTCACCGTTTCGCTAACGGCTTTGGTCTGTCGCTGGAGGGGAAATGGAAAGGCTCGCAGGATAAAGATAAAGCCTACCATGAGACCCTGAGTAACGGCACCGAAGTGGTGGCCAGCTATGTCTACAAGATCAACCCCACTTTCCAGCTGGAGCCGGGTTTCTCACTGGACAGCAGCTCGTCTGCTAACAACTACCGCCCTTACCTGCGCGGCAAAGTGAACTTTGACAGCGATGTTAGCGCGACCCTGCGTTATCGCCCCTATTTTAAGCGTAACTCCAATAATATCGGCACTAATAAACAGACCAGCGAGAACGGCTACAACCTGACGGCAGTGATCTCCTGGAAGCTATTTAAAGATTATCAACTCGATTATGAACTCGACTATAAACATGCCACCTCTGCGGGCGTGTTGATTGCGGATAACGAGAATTATGACTGGACCCACGATGTCAAACTGACCTATAAGCTGAATAAAAACTGGTCGCCTTACGCCGCAATTGGTAATGTCTCCGGCAGTAAATATACCGATGAACGCCAGACGCGTTATCGCGTTGGGGTGAAATATAATTTCTGATAACCGCATCGCTAAATAGGGGTTTCTTCTGAAGCCCCTATTTTTATAAGGAACAGCCTAATGATGAAAAAGAGCAGTGTTGCGCTTGCGGTAAGCATCGCGGCAATATTTTCAACTCACGCGCTGGCGCAAGAAAATGCGCGGCTGGAGAGTGTAAAAGCTTTCGCCGATGCGGTTATTGCTAAAGCCAGCGATAAACAGCATCCGGATGTTCCTCTGCTGGCCGATGGCGTCGATCCGCGAACCGGCAAGCAGCTGGAGTGGGTCTTCCCGGATGGCAGAAAGGCGGTGTTGTCAAACTTCTCTGCGCAGCAAAATTTTATGCGCGTGCTGGTTGGGTTGAGTGAGTTAACCGGCGATGCAAAGTATAAGAAGCGTGCGCAGGATAATGTCCGTTACTACTTCCAGCATTATCAGGATGAGAGCGGGTTACTGCTGTGGGGCGGGCATCGCTTTATCGATCTCAATACGCTACAGCCCGAAGGGCCGAGCGAAAAAGAGCAGGTGCATGAGCTGAAAAATGCCTATCCCTGGTATGCGCTAATGTTCTCTGTCGACAAAGCGGCGACGGCGCGTTTTATTCGCGCCTTCTGGAATGCGCATGTTTATGACTGGAAGATACTCGAAACCAGTCGCCACGGTGAATATGGCAAACCGATGGGCAAATTATGGACCAGCGAATTTGAACAGCAGCCACCGTTTTTCGCCACCAAAGGGCTCAGTTTCCTCAATGCCGGTAATGACCTGATCTACTCCGCCGCCATGCTTTATCAATATGAGGGCGAACAAGGCGCGCTGACCTGGGCAACAAGGCTGGCAGAGCAGTATGTGCTGCCGCGCGATAAAAAGACCGGGCTTGGCGTTTATCAATTCACCCAGGCGCTGAAACGCGCTGAAACCACCGACGACAGCGATACCAATTCGAAGTATGGCGACCGCGCGCAGCGTCAGTTTGGCCCGGAGTTTGGCGCTGCGGCGCTGGAAGGCAACATGATGCTGAAAGGCAGAACCAGTACTCTCTACTCTGAGAATGCGTTAATGCAGCTGGCGCTGGCAAAATCGCTGGGCAATAAAGGGGATGACCTCAAAAAATGGACGCTGGATGGCCTGAAAGCGTTTGCCCACTACGCCTACGATGAGAAAACCAACACTTTCCGGCCAATGCTGGCCAACGGCACCGATCTCTCGGGTTACCACCTGAAGCGTGACGGTTATTACGGTAAAAAGGGCACCGAGCTGAAGCCCTACCCGGCGGGCAACGAATTTCTGCTCTCTTATGCCCGCGCCTGGACGCTGGCGCAGGATGATGAGATATGGAAAGTGGCACGCGGCATTGCGCGCGGCCAGGGGCTTGGCGATATTGGTAAACCGGGCGGGAAAAACAGCCAGCTCAATCTGCAGACGCAAAACAGCGAGCCGTACACTATTTTTGCGCTGATTGATTTGTCGCAGGCAACCGGTGATAAACGCTATCTCACGCTGGCGGATAGGGTCGCCGACAATATTTTAGCCAGCAAACGGCTGAATAACTTTTTCATCGACGATCGCCGCTATGTTTACGCCAATATCGACAACATCGCCCCCTATGCCCTGCTGGCACTGGAGGCCGCGCATCGCGGTAAGCCAGATGCCGTTGCCCCCTTCCTGAATGGGGCAGGTTTCACCGAAGGTGCCTATCTGATGGCGGATGGCAGCGTACGTTATTCCACGCGTGATGATGAGCTGTTCAAGTTGCAGGAAGGCGAGCAACTGAAGCCGAACGGCAAAAAGTAGAGAACGTTACTCCCTTTCCCCTTCACCAGCAGGCTGGCTACAAATGAAGCAGGTTGTGCTATTTTTGGGAGGGGCAAGAAGGGAGGACAGGGTATGAAGTTCAATGATGAGCTCACGGGACTCATTGGATTAGCCATTGGTGCAGCGGTGATTGGCCTGGTTGCGGCGCGCGAGCCTCTCAGTCGGGACAATATTGTGCGTGAAATTGAGCGGCAAGGACGGGACCGGGGAGATGGCGTTGAGGAGGAGGTGTTTCTCAAAGCCGCGGAGCTGGTCAGTAAAGGCGTGTAGCCACGCCCATTAATCACAACAGGCGAGTTTGCCACAGCGGCAAACTCGCCTGTTTGTTTCTATTTCACCGTACCTTTAATACCGTGCGGCTCCGCGCGCTGATACTGCGGCGCAATATTGACGGCACCGCCCAGTTTTGCGGCAGCGTGCCACGGCCAGCGCGGGTCATAAAGCATGCCGCGTGCCAGCGCCACCAGATCCGCCTCGCCTTGTTGCAGAACCGCTTCCGCCTGCTCTGCTTCGGTGATCAGCCCTACGGCAATAACCGGCATTTTTGTCCTTTCGCGCAACGCTTTAGCAAACGGCACCTGATAACCCGCCTTTACGCTGATCTGCTGTAGCGGAGAGAGCCCGCCGCTGGAGACGTGCACATAGTCGCCACCGGCCGCTTCAATCTGTTCGGTGAGCGCTGCGGATTGTTCGATATCCCAGCCCCCCTCCACCCAGTCGGTAGCCGACAGGCGGAGTCCGACCACGACGGAAGCCGGAACCGCTTCACGCACTGCGCGGAACACCTCCACGGTGTAACGCAGGCGGTTTTCAAGGCTGCCGCCATATTCATCGTCGCGTTCATTAGAGAGCGGAGAGAGGAATTGATGCAGCAAGTAGCCATGCGCCGCATGGATCTCGATCACCTCAATGCCAAGCTTCACCGCGCGCAGCGCGCTGTCGACGAAACGCTGCTTAACGCGCGCCAGATCCGCTTTGCTCATCGCGTGCGGTGGGCGTTCTGTTTCGTCATATGCCTGCGCAGACGCGGAGAGTGTCTCCCACCCGCCCTCGTCCAGCGAGAGTTGCTTACCGCCCAGCCACGGCGCGCTGGTAGAGGCTTTACGCCCGGCGTGACCGAGCTGAATACCGATTTTGATCGGCGAATAGCGGCGGATATCGTCCAGCACCACGCGCAGCGCCTCTTCGGTGGCATCGTCCCACAACCCGAGATCCTCAGGCGAAATGCGCCCTTCCGGCTCAACGGCGGTCGCTTCAATAATCAGCAGACCGGCTCCCGAGAGCGCCAGGTTGCCGAGATGAATGCGATGCCAGGCGGTCGCTTTACCTTCGTCAGCCGAATACTGACACATCGGTGCGATCACAATACGGTTATCGAGCGTCACACGCCCGAGCGTCACTTCTGAAAATAATTTGCTCATATCTCATCCTTTTCCGGCTTCGTTCACTGCGCAATTGCAGGCATCCGCGCGCAGTAAAGAGAAGAAACTGTCAGCCAATTACCATAGCTTGTCTTTGGCGGGATGTGCCGTTAGCGGCAGGCTGAACGATATTCAGGCAATCAATGGTCTGGTTAACGTTATGAAAGCTAAGTTGAAAATAATTTTCCGATTTTGCGATAAAAGCACATATATCGCGATGCGCAGGAGGAGGATATCCTGCCGCAGAGGGGGTTATTATTGCCGTGAGTCATTTTTTAACCGCCTGCGCAAGGCAGAAGATCACCTGAATTTTTTTCAGCATCAGCGCAACCCTATAGCGATCTTTATTGCAATGGTGATTAAACGGCGGCGAGCAAATAACACAACTCTGGCAGCGTGAAGTATTAGTGCTGTCTATTGCGCATTAACCTGAGCCGTTTCGAAGCGGAGAAAGATCTGAAAGTAAGATTTTGCCGCTAAGTGAGAATATTCTCAGTTATGACGGATATAAGTGAAACTTTCTGTCGCTTATTACGACGTCGTTGAACAAAGCGCATGCACAATGTTTAAGTAATCCTACAGTGTCGCTGAAATCGCTGCCCTTCTAACCTATAAGCTATTTTCTTAATACTGCTTAAGCTTCAACCAGGGCTTAAGTTAAAAATAACCCTTAAATGACCCTGCCTTTATCAGGCCGCAATCTTACTAAATTTCTTAGTACAACAGAGCTACCCAACATCAAGGGTTGCAATTTCCTCACGCTATTTGATAAAACACATAATCCTAAGTTGATTTTTATCTCTTTATCACTAAAAATTAATTCCGATCGATTTTCATTTACCCGCACACGGAGTGACATCATGTCAGAAGCACTTAAATCGTTAAATAACATTCGCACCCTGCGAGTACAGGCGCGTGAAGTTACGCTCGAAACGCTGGAAGAAATGCTTGAAAAATTGTCCGTGGTTGTAGAAGAACGCCGCGAAGAAGAATCTTCTTTACGTAAAGAGCAGGAAGAGAAAGAAGCTAAACTGGCGGCATTCCGTCAGAAGTTGCTGGATGAAGGTATCGACCCAACCGAACTTTTATCCTCTTTGAAAGGTCAGGCGACTAAAACCAAATCTGTTCGCGCACCGCGTCCTGCTAAATATAAGTATATTGACGAAGACGGTACTGAAAAAAGCTGGACCGGCCAGGGCCGTACGCCGAAAGTCATCGCTAAGGCGCTGGAAGAAGGCAAAAAGCTGGAAGACTTCTCCATCTAAAAGGCAGGGCGATAATAATATCGCCCTCTTTTTTATCTGCTCTGCAACGTCCTCATCTCCTTTGCAAATACGGCATCACGCCAGTTTTTATCAGCATTGTGACAAATACCGCCTGTGCAGTTTTCCCGCTATCCCTGCCGTCAAAACGTTATATCGATAATGCAGAGCTCCGCTCACCGCTACGCGAGCGTGGTTTTTCGCTGGCACCTAATGAGCGCCAGGCTTCGCTATTGGTGATGATGATGGGCGTTACCGTGTCATAACCCTCAGCGGCAATAGCCAGCAGGTCGAATGTCATTAATAGTTGTCCCTGTTTTACCACCTCTCCCGTTTGTACCTCGACGCAAAAATATTTTCCCGCCAGCTGTACGGTATTAATCCCGACGTGAATCAGGATCTCTGCCCCGGCGTCCGAGCAGATGCGTATTGCATGCCTGCTGGCATATGTGCTGGCGATATAACCATCCACCGGTGAATAAACGCGTCCTTCATCAGGAATAATTGCGAAACCCGGCCCAACGCTGCCAGTAGAAAAGACCCCATCATTGACCTGGGCAAGTGAGATCACTTCACCTGAAACCGGGGCGATAATTTGCTCCGTAATATCAGAAACCGGTTTCGCAGCAGGTGGAGGACGCTTTACTGCTATATTTTCCCGGTCCGGGGATTCACCCCAGTTCACCGGTAGCGAACTCTCCTCAATCCCTGTCAGCAGGATTAATCCCAGGCTGCCTACAAATGCGAGACTGCACGCAACAATATAGGTGATAAAGCCTTCGCCATAAAAAACCGGGATTGTCAGCAGCCCTGGCATTGCCATGGCGATAGCGGAATTTTTACCGTAGCCAACCATTGCGCCGCCAAAAGCCGCGACCACCAGCACGCATAAAAACATTTTCTTACGTTTTAACGTTACGCCATAAATAGCCGGTTCGCTGAGACCGAAAAGCGAAGGAATAATTGCGCTGCGGGTCAACGCTTTCAATTTACTGTTACGCGTACGCAGATTGACCGCCAGCAACATAGCGGAGCAGGCAAATATTGCCGGGCCGCACGCCGCCAGCAAAAAACTCTGCTCCATCACCGAAATATCATTAATAAAAAGCACAATACATGCCTGGTGAAGACCGAACATCAGCAGCAGCGGCCAGGCGGCCGCCATTAGCGCGCAGGTAAAAATGGGGCTGAAGTTATAAAGCGCGCTAAATAGCGCGCTAATGGCCTGGCTTATGCTTACTCCCACCGGAAAGAGGAGCAGTACGATTAAGGGCACGATAATAAGCAGCAGGAAACAGGGCGTCACTATCGCGCGTTTTGCCGCGGCAACATAGCGATCGATGACCTGCTCAATGCGCGATATTAACCAGACGCCGACAATGACCGGGATCACCGTCCCGCTACTGTTCATCACCCTGAACGGTAGCCCTGGAAAAGCCTCTTGTTGCCCGCCTGCCGAAATCCCCATGCCCAGCGGCGAAAGAGAAGCGCCCGCCATCGCGACGGCAATAAAGAGATTGGCTTTAAATTTACGCGCACAGAGGATAGCGAGAAATAGCGGCAGAAAGTTAAAAGGGCTTTCGGCAATGGCAAACAGGGTCGCGGCGCGTTGTCTGCCGGGGTTTAACCAGCCGGCATCGACACACATAATGAGAATGCCTTTCAGGATCCCTGCGGCCATCATGATCCCCAACAGCGGCATCGTTATATCGGCCAGACCATCGATCCATTTCATCAGTTGCGCGCAGCCCGCCCTTTCATGCTGCTCGACCTTTTTTTCATCACTTCTTAAACCGCAACGCACGCTCAGGGCGTGGAACACTTTCGCCACGCGATTGCCAATCACGACCTGTAACCGATCGCCTTCACTCACGACGGTGAGCACGCCATCCAGCGCCCTGAGCTCCGCCAGTTTGACTTTGCGATTATCGATAACCGTGAATCGTAAGCGCGTCGCGCAGTGGATTACCGTTACGACGTTACTTTCGCCCCCCACCATCCGCAGAATATTGTCTGCCAGAACCGTGCTATTCATTCTTCCTCTTCCGTTTTATCAAACAACCTGAAACGTCGTTTGTCGCCGCTGTCCGTTGACGAGTGAGCAAAAGGGCCATCGCATGCAGCGACGACCGTTTATAGCGTAATAAGGGTTATGGCTTAAATCGGCTCGCTCAGCGTGGCGCCATTGCTGTGGATCACATCGCGATACCAGTAAAAGCTCTTCTTGCGCTGACGCCTCAGGCTGCCGTTACCGCCATCGTCGCGATCAACGTAGATAAAGCCGTAGCGTTTTGACATCTGCCCCGTTCCGGCGCTGACCAGATCTATCGGCCCCCAGCAGGTGTAACCAAGCAGTTCAACGCCATCTTCAATCGCCTCGCGAACCTCTACCAGGTGGGCGTGAAGATAGTGAATGCGATAGTCATCCTCAATCGAGCCATTCAGCTCCGGCACATCTTTCGCACCAAGGCCGTTCTCCGCGATAAAGAGCGGCTTGCGGTAGCGATCGTAGAGTTCGTTGAGCAGAAAACGCAGACCCTTCGGGTCGATCTGCCACCCCCACTCCGACGCAGAGAGAAAGGGGTTAGGGATCATATTGAGGAGCGTGCCATGACCGCGTTGATAGAGGTCGGGCCTGGCGGCGGCGCAACCGCTCATGTAATAGCTGAAGGAGATAAAATCGACGGTCTCTTTAAGATCTTCCCTGTCCTGCGGTGTCACATGCAGCGTGATGCCATTTTCACGAAAATAGCGCGCAATCCACGCCGGGTACTCCCCCCGCGCCTGAACATCGCCGAAGAAAAGCCACTCGCGGTTCTCCTGCTGCGCTTGCAACAGATCCTCCGGTTTACAGCTGATGGGGTAGCGCACCGCCCCCAACAGCATGCAGCCGATCTTCGCCTCCTCGATAATTTCATGACAGGCTTTCACGGCCCGCGCACTGGCGACCAATTGATGATGAAGCGCCTGATAAATCTCCTGCTTGCTGCGCTCTCCCATCAGGCCGGCGCCGGTAAAAGGGGCGTGTAGCGCCATATTGATCTCGTTAAAGGTGAGCCAATATTTCACTTTATGGCGATAACGGGTAAATACCGTGCGGGCGTAACGTTCAAAAAGATCGATAACCTGCCGGCTGCTCCAGCCGTCATATTTTTTCACCAGACCAAAGGGCATTTCATAATGTGAAAGGGTGATCAGCGGCTGAATACCATACTGTGCCATCTCATCGAAAAGCCGATCGTAGAATGCCAGCCCCTCTTCGTTCGGCTCCGTTTCTTCACCATTCGGATATATTCGTGCCCAGGCAATCGAGGTGCGCAGGATGGTAAATCCCATTTCAGCGAAGAGTTTTATGTCCTGCGGGTAACGGTGGTAAAAATCGATGGCGATATCTTTGAGGTTGCCGTTTGTGCCCGGGCGCACTGCAATTTCGCCATCGATTCCCTGAGGTTGCAGATCGGCGGTTGAGACGCCTTTCCCCCCCTTATTCCATGCCCCCTCGATCTGGTTGGCGGCGACCGCTCCCCCCCATAAAAACCCGTCGGGAAATACCATTTTCATCGCTCTCTCTCCTTGTTGTCATAGCGCCTCGACGCGGAACGTCGAACGACAGGCGAAAAAAAACCTGATTCCCTTAACGCCAGGCAGGCATTAAGGGGATCAGGTTTCGCTCGGTTTATTGATGACGATCCGGGTGGACTTTTATAACGAATCCCATTATCTGGCTCAAGCGCTCAAAACGGGAAATGTGATGATAATCAAGGATGACGGGGAGAGGAAAATGACGATAAATTGATGAAGACGCCCATTCGGGCTGCTTCATCAATGCGGGGCTAAAGCGTTAATCTGCTTCTAACGCATCCTGAATCGCATCGGCAAGCGTAGCGACTTCCTGCGAGACATTACGTAAATCCATCTGGCTGCGAATACCGGAATTTGCCGTTGTTGCAGAGACAGCCGCCTTCGAAATTTCCAGTGCTGCCTGTACGGCCAGTAACCGTTTTCTGTTTTCCAGCTCGTCATTACCGGTCGCGCCATCAAGATCAAAATATCCTTCTAACACTGTTTGCTCCTCAGATTTCATTTCCAGTGGTCGGATATAACACCATCAGGTGCAGCAGGATGCAATCACATCCCTTTAAGATGTGAATAAAAGTGCCGCCTGGCGATTAAAGAGGTAAAAAAAAGCCGCTCGGGAAGAGCGGCGCAGAAACAGTATCAGGGTTAATAGGGGTTAATAGGGGTTAATGATGATAGCTATTCAAATCATAGCGTTATATTAAAAACCTTGCTTAATATTGGGATTTATCCTGGAGGCACCTGAGCGGCTAAGTTATTAGTTAAGATAATGATATCGAGCTATGTGCAGCAGAATCGTGTATGGTTGCCGGCCATTCATCAGGAAAAAATCTATGTCACAACGCAAAGATGCCAAAAGCCGCCGTAACTACCTCGTAAAATGTTCCTGCCCTCACTGCTCACAACATTCCGAACACAGTTTCTCCCGCGTCCAGAAAGGGGCAATGTTAATGTGCCCGCACTGCAGCAAAATTTTCCATCAAGATAAGAACGCTCTCGCTCAGGCAACAAGCTGAGTGCGCTATCACCTTCGGTGATAGAAATAAGGCCCGCATGGGCGGGCCTTAGCATCTGATTAAAAAAACGTCACGATTATGCCTGGTGCTCAATCACCTTCTGACTATTCTCAATAGCGATTTTGCGTGGTTTTTCACTCTCCGGGATCTCCTGATAAATGGAGACCTCCAGAATGCCGCTCTCTAATTTCGCGTTGCTCACTTTGGCATGATCGGGCAGCGAGAAGCTCAGGCGGAAATCCGCGCGGCGTATGCCTTTATAGATCCACCCCTGCTCTTCCTCGGAAGCCTCTTCACTGCGCTTACCGGAAATATGCAGGTTGCCCCCTACCGTCTCGATTTCCAGCTCCTCCTCCTTCCAGCCAGGCACGCTGACATGCAACAGGTAGTTGTTGGCATCGACTTTTTTCAGATCGTAAGCAGGTGTCGCCGCCACAGGCGTGTTGCCGGTGAGCTGGCTAAAAAGCGAATCAATACGGTTAAAGCGATCGGCAAAAAGCGAATCTGAAAAGCCAGGGAGTGCTGACAAGGTTCTGAGTGCCATAAGTTAACCTCCTGAATAATCAATTCAAAAGCTCAAGTTAAAGGCAAGCCTTGCTTGTCCGCTAATAAAAATAATGCCATCGGCACGTTTTTCAAGAGTGAGTAAAAAAATTTTTTTTGCGGCTGTGCAGTGTGCAGAAGAAGCGGTGGGGAGAAGAGTACGCGATGCCGGCATCGGCGGGAAGATGGTACGCCCTACAGGGTTCGAACCTGTGACCTACGGCTTAGAAGGCCGTTGCTCTATCCAGCTGAGCTAAGGGCGCATTGCGCGAATGTCACCACCTTTACGGTGGAAACGCCTGGAATTATACGGTGAGCACCAGGTGAGTCAATGTATTTTAGGCTGGTTGCCTGCGAAGTGAACGCGCCTGCGCGTTTTCCCGGCAATCCGCCAGTTTATGCGCCGTTACGCCTACGTCCACGCCTTAACCCTGCCCCACTTCTTGGGAAATGTCGCAGATGGCTTTAAGTATCTGTACCTGTTTCTGCATGAATCAGATTGTAAAAATGTTGCTCTTAACAGGGCATAAAACAGGACATGCAGCGTGGGTTTGCTGCTGACAAAGCCTCAATGGACAGGGCGTTTTAGCCGAAAAATAAAATACGTTGGCGAGGGAAAAATGCGAAAACGTATCCGTAGAGAAAAACATCGCAGCGATAAACCGACACATCGGGTTCTACCTTACCGGGGCGCAACGCCTCCCCTTTTCGATACGCTGGAACAACTCGTTCAGCAGCTCAATTTCGCACTACCGGAATATATGATTAGCCAGACGCTAATCTCCACCGATCACTACTTGAGTTATGCCTGGCGCAGTTGCCTCTTCTCCGGTAAACGCAATGCGGTCTTTCCATCGCTTGAGATGGCAAATCATCAGCTTTGCGAACCCTATCTGTCGCACTTAATTGTCGATATGGAGACCCTGACTACCTCCCGGCTGGAGGCGCTGGAAACCCTGCGGCAGCCCAACTTATGTAATCGCGGCCTGCATATCTATCTCTTAACGTCAAAAGACGATCCGGCGCAAATGAGCTTTCTGCGCGCAGCGGGCCCGTTTCATGTTATTGCCCGCGATCTCTCCGTTGTTCCGTTCCGCCAGGCGCTGTTGGTGCCTCCTGAAAGAAGTATTCACGCTCCGCTCTTTCCGGCCACAGAGTGGAAAATTCTCTCTTCTCTGGCGCGAGGATTAACCATGAAACGCATCGCACGACAACTCAACCTTCCCTATCACCGCGTTGTTTACCGACTCAATACCCAACTTAAGCTGCTTGGCCTTCCCGATCGACAGAGTCTTATTCATCTCCTGCATCGTCTGACCCTTAACAGGCATCACCAGACGCTATGAATAAAACCACACCTCATCTTGCCTTCAGGGTAAAAAGAGAGAAGAACGCGCAGTTCGGCAGTGATTTTTTCACAAGACAATAACAATTCAAACTAATCCTGGAACCAGAGAGAGCGCCTGGCTTTCTCTGGTATCCGCTCTCCACAATGCTTTACCCACTCAGGCCACGAATAATGTGCCACTCATCTTCTTAACACGCTGAAAACAATCAGTTTGTTATTTTGTTTTGCTCGCCGTAAAAATGATAATTCACTAAAACAATAAAAATTGATAACAGATAGATTCAAATATCTTTTATGCTCTTTTACTCTTCAGGATTTCCTGTCGGCAAATAACTCACGCTAACTCATAAGACCTCTCCATACATATTTACCAGGTATAATTGATCTAGCGCATTAACTCGCACGCCATTTCTCTTGCGTTAATACGGAATAGATTATTTCTCCCCTTCGCAGTCTGCGAGGGGAAATAGTCTGGCAGACACCAGGATGCTACCGGTTTTCCCATGAAAATTATCTTCGTCACAGAAAACGTCAACGGCAATTACTCTTCTTAACGTCTGTGGCACACCTGCGTAGACGAGGCATAAAAAACAATCAGAGGCTAAAAAAGATGAAACCGGCTTCCGTCATTATTATGGATGAACATCCTATCGTCAGGATGTCGATAGAAGTTCTGTTACAGAAAAGCCAGAATGTAAAAGTCGTTCTGAAAACAGATGACAGCCGCAGCGCGCTTGATTTTATTCGCGCTAATAAAGTTGATCTGGTTATTCTGGATATTGAATTACCGAAGACTGATGGCTTTACTTTATTGAGAAAAATCAAAGCAGTACGCGAAGACGTCAACGTGCTTTTTCTCTCTTCAAAATCAGAGTCGTTTTATGCCGCACGTGCAATCCGCGCAGGCGCGAATGGTTTCGTCAGTAAAAGAAAAGATCTCAACGATATTTATAATGCGGTAAAGATGATTCTTGCCGGATACTCTTTCTTTCCTTCCGAAACGCTCAATTACATTAATCACCCCGGCAAACGTAAAGGGGAAACGCGGGATATGCCGCTCTCTAATCGCGAAGTCACGGTATTACGCTACCTGGCTAACGGTTTTTCGAACAAAGAGATTGCGGAACAATTGATTCTCAGCAACAAAACCATCAGCGCCCATAAATCAAATATCTTCTCTAAACTGGGCGTTCATACCATCGTTGAGCTGATTGATTATGCCAAGGCGCATGAACTCTTATAAAAAAGGCCGCAACAGCTGCGGCCTTTTATAAACACTCGCGTAAAAAGAAAGCTTAATAATAATTAATGGTAAACGTGGCATCTGATTTAGCAATGCCAGGCGTAGGGTTATTCACCAGCGCAATGTAATTGGCAAAGAACTGCAAAAGCGAATTGCCATTACCATCCACGCTAATAGCCTGGCTGGGTGCCTCAAGATCTAAAGGCGACAGATCGTGGTCGCGCAGTTGGATCGCCACCTGATGTGCCATCTTATCGTCGCTGAGCGCTAACCATGCAGGGTTGCTGGCGGCTTTTCCCGAAAAGGTTATCGAAACACTTCCCGGCGGGCACCCCTTCAGTTTCAACGAAAAGGCGACCGGGGTGGTGATACTCCCTGCCATTTGCAACTTCCTGACCGGCCAGCGTCCTAACGAAACGGTTTTGTGGTTATCGCTGCTTTCCACCGCACATCCGGCGTGAATAACCCTCGCGCGCAGTTCAATGTTGCTTTGCGCAGCGGCAACATTGATCCCGCAGCCGAGCAGCAAGAAAAAGTGTAAAAACCGGGGCATTACGGCTCCTTAATTATATTCCACGCGTAAAAATCCGCGGGCGCTGAAGGGCCCCTCTGCCGGTTTCTTGCCGGTAACGCTAACAGGCCAGGCACGAATACCGACCTGTGCCGCAGCATTCTTATCGAGCTGAAGCGGGATAACACTGAAAATATTATTGGGCATAAAAGGCTGGCCCGATTCATTGGCGACCACAAAGCCCAGATCCGGATTATCTGAGAGCAGAATGTGGTTGTCCGACTTCTCCGCTTCGAGCCGCACCGAGATGTGCGCCCGGGCGTGAACATTGGTACAGCTGATTGAAACCGTCTGGCTTTGCGGCGTCACACCACGCGGACGATTCCCCGCGCCGGCCTCGCTAAACAGTGCGGCGCGAATATCACCAAAATCAAACTCGACCACCTGCCCGGCATTCACCTCGCAGCGCTGCGGCACTTCCACCACGCCGCCAAGGCTAATGGTATAGACCGGCGTGATCAGCGGATCGTTTACCCCGGTGGTGACATAAACGGTAAAAAGAGTCTGCTGCGGGATAGTCACCCGGTTCATAAAACGCTCGGTCACCCGCAGCTTGAGCAGCAGCTGCGAGTCCATCACGCCAAAGGGGCGATGCTTCGCCACATTCGGCTCCTGCCCCATGCGGATATAGTTACCCGGTGGATAAAACTCACCGGCGTAGCTATCGCTGATGCGCATTGCCGCCTGTAAATGCGGGGAGATTTGCAGATAACGGTACCCGTGCGCAGTAAATTCCACCGGGAAACGGGTCACGTAACTGCGGTAGGTATGGGTTTGTCGGGTTCCTGCCGGGCAGATTGCCCGTACGCCGATCCACGCTGATTTCTCCGATCGCATAACCACTTTATTAAGCTGGTTACTGTTGCTATCGAAGCTGTCCGACAAATCGTAACTAATATCTGTAGGGGTGCCTTTGGCGTTGTAACAACTGGCGGCGAAGGCCTGCGTTGCCGCAAGCCATAACACGCCGGCAAAAATCGGTCGCATCGCGTTATCCTTTACTGACACAGTGTGCACTGGCGAGGGTGATGGGCTGCTGCAGGCTGGCTTCCGGCAAGGTATACGGGGCTAAACAGCGTTCGTGATCGCGCTCCCCCCACTGCACCAGTAACTCTCCACGCAGCGGTAATCCGCTTAAAAAGATCTGTCCCTCCTCGCCCACCATGCTGCTGACGCCGCTGCCGCGTTCAGTGACCAGCGAGCCAAAGGGAACCGCGCGGTCGCCGCGCATGACGGTAAGCAGCGCTCGCACACCAATGCGGGTGGTGAAGCTTGCGCGCACTAATGCCCCTTGGGTAGGAACGACGCTGCCGACATTACTCTCAATATCGGTGTGATCGCTGAGGGTAGCCGTATCGAGCGCAACGCGGTTATGGCGATAAACGGTGGCATAAGGTACGACGGCATAACCGCGCCAGTCAGTCGTAATTGTGGGCTGATTCTCAATGCGTACCCCCTGCGCGCCCGGCGCTTTTATCAGCACATTGGTATCGCCAAGCGGCTGGGCGAACGTGAGGCCATCGGCATGGGCTACCGCGCCGCCACCGAACTGCCAGTTATAGTCGCGCTGCTGTTTATCGTAGTTGTAGCCGAGGTTAAGCCTGCCCCATGCTGCCTGCCAGTGAGCATTGGCACTGCCGTTATACCCGCGGGAATTACTGCTCCCCTGATTGAGGTTGTAGCTGAGGTTGCCCTCCTCCAGTAGTGTCCCGCCAATGCCGGTCTGCCAGCTGGACTGCCCGCTGCTGCTGCGGTTGAAGTTGGCGCTGGCATAGACGTTTTGCGCCGCACTGCCACCTGCCCCAAATCCGAGGGCGCTAAAGGGAACCGAGATATTGAGCGCTGCGATACGTTCCGCCCGCCTGTCGCCGGAAGCGTAGCTCCACGACCATGACAGGGCGTAGCTCATCCCTCGCCAGCCATCGGCATAGCCAAGCTGCAACCAGCGCCGGCTACGCGATTTATCCCAATAGGTCTGCTGCATGCCGGAGAGATAGAGCGATCCATAATCGGTGAAGCTATGCGTGACATTGGCCTGCAAGCGCCGCTTTTTGTTCGCGCTCTCTTCGCCTGATGGTTTTACTTCGCCGACGGCGTTTTCGCGGGCCGGATACGCCACCTCGTCCAGCGTATGAAAACCGCGCGTCGAGTAGCGCCATGCCAGAAACTGAAAGTGTGTGCCGAGTTGATTGAGGGATTTGGCGTACATAAAGCGCAGCGACTCACCCTGCTCTTTGTAGTCGCGGGCAAGGCGGCTGCGCGCATGGGTAAGATCGAGAGAGAGCGCCCCCATATCGCCCAGATTCACGCCTGCACCGCTGGCAAACGCCGTGTAATCGCTGGCAAGCTGGGTACCCGCGTAAAGGGTATAACCATGAGCCAGACCGGCCACGATCGTCCCCTGCGTAAAAAAGGGTGAAGCGTACTGACGGTTGCCGCTGCGATAGCGCCCGGCTACCACATCATATTTGATACGTCCTTCACGCTGCAGCAGCGGTAACGTCGAATAGGGCACGCTATAACGCTGTTCGCTGCCATCTTTCTCCTCCAGCACAACGTCAAGATCGCCGCTGGAGGAGGTCGGATTGAGATCGGTGATGGTAAAAGGCCCGGCGGCAACCGTGCTTTGATAGATAACATAGCCATTCTGGCGAATGGTGAGTCTCGCCGGCGTTCGTGCAATGCCGCGTACGGTGGGCGCATAGCCCTGCTGGCTATCGGGGTACATGGCGTCCGCTGAAAAGAGGCGCAGGCCGCGAAAACCAATGCTATCAAACAGTGCATTCTGCGTATTGCTGTCCCCCATCACCAGCTCGCTTTTCAGCGGTACAACCGTCCGCTGCAGCCAGCTGGCAATGTTTTCCCAGCGTAGGTTGCCGGTGCCTGCGTTGCGCAAGGCCCCACTGTTACGTAGCCGCCAGGGGCCATAATTCAGCCCGCTCTGCAGAGTCACAAAATAGCTGTCGCGCTGCGTGCCATGGTTACCGCTAAAGCTGTAATTAAACAACGCGGCGGGAATGCCTTCATCCCATGATTCCGGCGGGATGTAGTCGCGGGCGTGAAGATGCATTGAGGCCTGCGGCAGGCCGATATCGAGCCGCATCGTTGAAAAGGTAAAGGCAGTTTGTGCCCCGGGGATAGCCTGGCTTATGTCAATACAGTCGCGATCTCGCTGAAGCTTCATTGCAGGAAATGCAGCCATATTGACCCCAAGGCGCGCTAATAGCGCTTCTGAGAAACAGGGCGTTAACCCGCCCGATGCTTCACCAGCAGCGCTGTTGGCCTCACGCTCAAAGCGGATATCCTGTGTGGTAATAAATTCATCGTTGCGCCAGATATCGACGCGGTAACTACCCGGGCGCTGAAACCCTTTTTCCAGCAGCGACAAATCAGCGACCGAGCCGGGATCGTCAGATAAGAAAGCCGGATTGAAGTAGCGTTCAGCATAGAGATCCAGCGGGCATAGCGCGGCCAGCATGGGGAGCGCAAACCGGCGCGGAGGATATTTTATGGTCATAAATGTTTACCACTCGCCCGTCTAACGCAGGCTAACCGTTCTTACTGCTGTAACGGCACCGTAGTCATTGACTGTCTGAAAAGTGAGATCGCCCCGGGCATCGGGCGGCAACGCCACCTGCGTACTCTTTTTTGGCGCAACCATGACGTTGTTTAACTTCCGCTGGTTGATATGCACATTCACCAGCGAAATATAGTAAGGCGACTTATTGGTGATCTTCAGCATGTCCCCTTCGTGGGCAAAGCTCAGCGCCGCCGGGGCATCTCTTGCCGGATCGACGAGGGTTGAGGGGCGCACAAAGAGCTTGATGCGGGACAAAATCGCCAGATGCAGCACGTTTTTGCCCGCCATGCTCTCCTTATCCACCGAGGGGATCGCTTTGACATTGAGCCAGAACAGCGATTCCCGATCGCCGGGCAGCGGTGGGCCGACATAAATAATTCGTAACGTATTTTCACTGTTCGGTTCACTAACGAATAATGGCGGGGTGACAGCAAATGTTTTTACTCTCTGCCCCTGCTCATTTTCAACCCATGAATTAATTAAAAAACGGGATTTCTTGTCACTATTATTAACCGCGAGAGAAGTCTGTTTCGCCTCGGCCGGATATATAACACGCGTGGCACCTAAAGAAATCCCACCTTCCGCATTTACGGCACTGGAAATAATAAATACAGCCGCAATACCCATTCGTAATAAATTCTGCATGGTCAACTTTCTTGTAATAAGAATATTCAAGACAAAATAAACAGATGTCCACAAGAACTCATCCCTGAGAGTGTAGCCTCCTGTCCCCCATTCCTTATTCGTACTTCATAATAAACATCGTGTCAGCATTGGCCGAACCCGGCGTCACTTCTGCCGAGGTTGCTTTATAGCGGGCGGCGAACTGCAACGTATTGCTTCCGGTCGCCAGGTTTTGCGCAACAGAGTAAGTTGCACCGTCGGGTTTCAGCTTTTGGGAGTTACTGTCGAGGATCTCAATAGCCACCCCTTTCGCGCTGCCGCCGCTGTCGCCCGCAGTGAGCGCTAACAACGTCGGATCGACATCATCAGCCTTGCCTGCGAAAGCGACAGATGCCTGCGTGGCAACGCTGCGATCGCAGTCATTTACCGTGAGTGTAAACGGCACCAGAGGCGTCGTATCACCGACATTGCTAAACAAGGTCGTATGATATTGGCCCATGGCAACGGTCTGGGTGTTTGACTGCACGCTAATTGCGCAGGCAAGTTGTACCAGTTCACCTTCAAAATGAATATTACCACCCGGAATAACGACTGGCCCGCGGGCCTGCGCTACACCGGATAACAGCATCATGCTCGCTGCAAGCGAAATAACTATGGGTCTGGTGTTCATATCATATCCTTATAATTAGTCTGGCGATGTTCATCATCCTGTTGAATTTCGCCGATGACTGAAGGCATTAACTGCCCGAAAGATATTCTCGTCCATGAAAATATTACGAAGTACTCCTCATTCGTATGCCCCCCAGGTCAAGCAAAACGAATTAAAGTTATGTAATTATCATTATTTCTTGCTGCGCTATTAAATTATCCCTGTCGCAAATTTTTAAATAGACACAAATGCTGCATTTCCCCTAAGTGGTTTCTTAAGAAGAGCTAAGAAACAGCCCTGCCATATTTTATTGAGGGCTTATGAAATAGCGGCGAATACCGCATAGACGCAGGCTTAACCTTACGTTTCCTAGGGGTGATGAGTTGTTTCTTTTTTGTTAATTCATGAACGGAACCCTCTGCCTCCTCCAGGCTGGCCAGTGAAATCCGCAAACGGTAACTGACAGCGCGGCGTGCTTCTGACAGAATAGCGCGCATCCCCTTTAGGCAATTTAACAGATGGATCTTCTCTCTGATGGCAGCAAAAATTATTGATGGTAAAACGATTGCGCAGCAGGTGCGCTCTGAGGTTGCTGAAAAAGTTCGTGCCCGCGTTGCCGCCGGTTTTCGCGCGCCCGGTCTGGCCGTCGTTTTGGTTGGCAGCAACCCGGCCTCACAAATTTATGTCGGCAGTAAACGCAAAGCGTGCGAGGAGGTAGGTTTTATCTCCCGCTCTTACGATCTGCCGGAAACCACCAGCGAAGCCGAGCTGCTGGGGCTGATTGATAAGCTTAATGCCGACAGCGCAATCGATGGCATTCTGGTACAGCTGCCGCTGCCTGCGGGCATCGACAACGTTAAAGTGCTTGAGCGTATCGCGCCTGATAAAGACGTAGACGGCTTTCACCCTTACAATGTCGGACGTCTGTGTCAGCGTGCACCGCGTCTGCGTCCCTGCACGCCGCGTGGGATCGTCACCCTGCTTGAGCGTTACAACATCGACACTTTCGGTCTCAACGCTGTGGTGATTGGCGCGTCGAACATTGTTGGCCGCCCGATGAGTATGGAGCTGCTGCTGGCCGGCTGCACCACCACCGTAACGCACCGCTTTACTAAAAACCTGCGCCACCATGTGGAAAACGCCGATCTGCTGATCGTCGCGGTGGGCAAACCGGGCTTTATTCCCGGCGAGTGGATTAAAGAGGGCGCGATTGTTGTTGATGTCGGGATCAACCGGCTGGAAAACGGCAAAGTAGTGGGTGATGTGGTGTTTGAAGAGGCCGCTGCGCGTGCCGCTTACATCACGCCTGTTCCCGGCGGCGTCGGTCCAATGACCGTGGCAACCCTGATCCAGAACACGCTGCAGGCGTGTGAAGAATATCACGATGTAAAAGGCAATTAAGATGGCAACATTTTCCCTTGGTAAACACCCGCACGTTGAGCTGTGCGACCTGCTGAAACTGGAAGGCTGGAGCGAGAGCGGCGCGCAAGCGAAGATCGTTATCGCCGACGGTTATGTGAAGGTCGACGGCGTGGTTGAAACGCGTAAGCGTTGCAAAATTGTCGCCGGGCAAACCGTGACCTTCGACGGGCAGAGCGTCACCGTCACCGCGTAACCTCCTGTGCCCGATGGCGCTGCGCTTATCGGGCCTACGATCTCCCATGATGATCCCATCCGCGTAGGCCGGATAAGGCGCAGCCGTCATCCGGCAATGCCCACTCAATGCCCCTTCACCGATAACGGTCAATTACCGATCAACCTCAAAGAATCACCAATTCCTCTGGCTGAACACCAAATTTCTGTTGCGGCGTTTTAAGAGTTATCTCACGATAAGTAGAACGTTCTACTAAAACGTTCTACTAACAAAAATAACGCGCAAAACGCGCAACTTCGGGGGAAGTCAGCATGAATCTGATATCTGGATTTGTTAAATCGCTCTCTAAATTGTCGATGATTGGTCGCGCGTTAATGCTGCCTATCTCGCTGCTACCCGCTGCGGGCCTGTTACTGGCCTTCGGCGATAAATTCCACCTGCCGTTAATGATGAATGCCGGTGGCGTCATCTTTGACAACCTGCCTATGCTCTTCGCCATCGGCTCTGCGGTTGGTCTGGCCTCGGAATCGGGCATCGCTGCCCTCTCGGCGGCGGTCTCGGTCTTCATCACCAACATTACTATCGGCACCATGCTCGGCATTACGCCGGAGATGGCCTCCCAGGGCGGCAAATACGCGATGGTGGTCGGCATCCCGACCTTACAGATGGGCGTCTTCGGCGGCCTTATCTGCGGTATTCTCGCTGCCTGGTGCTACAACCGCTTCCATACCCTGCAATTGCCGGAGTTTCTCGGCTTCTTCTCCGGTAAGCGTTTTGTCGCCATCGCCACCGCGTTTCTTTCGTTCTTACTCGGTCTGCTGCTGCCCTATGTCTGGCAACATATTCAGGCCGGTATTGATGCGCTGTCAGTGGTGGTCAACGGTGATAACCAGGCGGCATCGACCTTTATCTTCGGTCTGGTCGAACGCGCGCTGATCCCGCTGGGCCTGCACCATATCTGGTACCCTTCGTTCTGGTACTCATTTGGCGATTACACCACTCAGGCAGGCCAGGTGATCCACGGCGATCAGACAATCTGGTTCAAAATGCTGGAAGAGGGAGTGAAATCCTTCAGCAGCGACAGCTACCACGACGCCGGTAAGTTTATGCAGGGCGAGTTCCCGCTGATGCTGTTTGCGCTGCCAGCGGCCTGTCTGGCGATGTACCACGAAGCGCATACGCGTAACAAAAAGATCGCTTTCGGTATTCTCTTCTCCGCCGCGCTGACCTGCTTCCTGACGGGCATCACCGAGCCGGTTGAGTTCACCTTTATCTTTGTGGCCCCGATCCTCTATGTCTTTAACGCCATCATGGCGGGCCTGGCCTATATGTCGATGTATCTGCTGCATGCACACATCGCCAAATCCTTCTCCGCAGGCTTTATCGATTATCTGTCGTTTGGCATCCTGCCGTCGTTTAACGGCTATCAAACCAACTACCTTAACGCAGTGATTGTCGGTATCCCGATGGCGGTGATCTACTACTTCACCTTCCGCTTTGTGATCCGTCGTTTTGATGTCAAAACCCCGGGGCGCACGGACGTAACGGCGACGGCAGATGATAAAACCGACAGCGAGTTGGCCGGTGAAATCATTGGCCTGCTGGGCGGTGAGCAGAATATCGCCTCCGTCGGCTCCTGCATCACCCGTCTGCGTCTGGAAGTAGCCGATAGCAAGAGAGTGGATAAAGATGGGCTGAATAATCTTGGCGCGCGTGGCGTGGTGTTTGTCGGCGACAGCGGCATCCAGGTCATTTTTGGCGCAAGGGCACAATTTATTGCCCAGAGCATGTCCACACAGATCGGCAAAGCATAAGATAACGGCCTGGCACGCACCGGCGTGTCAGGCCCGGCTGAACAGCGTAAACGACAGGGAGCAGCGTTGAAGAAAGTCAGCATTATTGATGTGGCAAAGCACGCGGGCGTCTCCGTTTCCACGGTCTCGCTGGTGCTGCGCCAGAAAGGGAAAATCTCCGACGCGACCATCGAAAAAGTGCAGGTAGCGATTGCCGCACTCGGGTATGTGCATAACGTCGCGGCGGCGAATCTGCGCGCCAACACCTCCAATCTTATCGGTCTTATCCTGCGCGACTTCAGCGACAGCTTCTCAATCAAAGTAATGGCCAGCATCGTGCAGGAGCTGGAAAAGCACGGCTTTATGGTCTTTCTCGGCCAGCCGCTGAATGATGGCGAGCACCTCGAGCGCAGCCTGCTCTCTTTTAAACAGCAGGGCGTGGCTGGCGTCATTTACCTCTCTTGCGATACGCGATCGCTCACCCTGCCCGCGCAACTGCAACAGTGCGCGCTGCCGCTGGTGGTGGTCTCACAATCGCTGCTGGAGGAGCCCTGCGATCTGGTAATGCGTGATAACCGCCAGGCCGCCGCGCTGGCGACCCGCTACCTGATTGAACGCGGTCATCGCAATATTGCCTATATCGGCGGTATTGAGGGGGATGTAATCCGCCAGCAGCGGCTGCTCGGTTTTCGCCACGCCATGGCGCAGCACGGCCTGGTACTGCGCGACGGCGCGACGCCCGCCTGCCACGGCGACACGGAAGCCGCCAGCCGTGCGACTCGTCAGCTACTGGAACAGCACAACACCATCACCGCCCTGCTCTGCCATTCACCCGATGCGATGATTGGCTCGATAAGCGGCATTCATCACACCGGGCGTACCGTCGGGAAAGATCTCTTTTTAACCCAGCAGGTGGCGCTGGTCGGCTTCGAGGATATGCTGCACATCAATCTCACCTCGCCGGCGTTTACCTATGTCTCCTCCGCCAGTGAAGAGAGCGGACGCCAGGCCGCCGGGCTGATGATGCGCAAGCTCAAGGAGCCGCAGTTACAGACGCAGCGCATTACCCTCTCAGGGCAGCTTATCGTGCGTGAATCTGCCTGACGCGCAAATCAGGCGTGAAGAGGGCGCGTTTTGGCTATAATCCCTTTTTTCTCAGGGAGATGCTTTATGCCAACTATCGTCACTCACGCTGCTGTCCCGCTCTGTCTCGGGCTTGGGCTCGGCAGTAAAGTCATCCCTCGGGGTTTGCTGCTGGCGGGAATGGGACTTGCCATGCTGCCGGACGCCGATGTGCTGGCGTTTAAATTCGGCGTCGCTTACGGCGATGTTCTCGGCCACCGCGGTTTTACCCACTCCCTGCTCTTCGCCTTTGTCGTTCCGCTACTGGTCGCCTGGCTTGGGCATAAGCGCTTTAAGGCAAGCCTCGCGCGCTGTTGGGCATTTTTAACCCTCTCTCTGCTGTCGCACAGCCTGCTGGACTCCATCACTACCGGCGGGAAAGGGGTTGGCTGGCTCTGGCCGTGGTCTGATGAACGTTTTTTCGCGCCGTGGCAGGTGATCAAAGTCGCGCCGTTCGCCCTGTCACGCTATACCACGCCCTACGGGCATCAGGTGATCCTCTCTGAGCTGATGTGGGTATGGCTGCCGGGCGTGGTAGTGATGGGATTATTGTGGTGGCGCAGACGGTAAGGCCTGTAGAAAGAAAAAGCCGCCATCCGGCACAGTGCGGATGGCGGCTTCGATAAGCGGACAGCTCGAACGCCTGTCCGCTTTGCGGGATTACTTACGACGCCAGGTGGTGCCCTGCGGGCCATCTTCCAGCACGATGCCCATCTCGTTCAGGCGATCGCGTGCGGCATCAGCCGCCGCCCAGTCCTTCGCTTTACGCGCATCCAGACGCTGCTGAATAAGCTGCTCAATCTCTGCAACTTCGCCGTCATCTGACTGCGCGCCGCTCTGCAGGAAGAGATTCGGGTTCTGCTCCAGCAGACCCAGCACGCCCGCGAGTTTACGCATATGCGATGCCAGCGCGTTAGCTGAATGAGCATCTTCCGTTTTCAGGCGGTTCACTTCACGCGCCATATCAAACAGCACCGAGTAGGCTTCCGGCGTGTTGAAGTCATCATCCATCGCTTCAATAAAGCGCGCTTCAAAGGCTTCACCGCCCTCAGCCGCGACCGAAGCATCGGTTCCGCGCAGCGCGGTGTAGAGACGCTCCAGCGCCGAGCGGGCCTGCTTAAGGTTCTCTTCGCTGTAGTTGAGCTGGCTGCGGTAGTGGCCGGACATCAGGAAGTAGCGAATGGTTTCCGCATCGTAATACTTCAGCACGTCGCGCACGGTAAAGAAGTTACCCAGCGATTTTGACATCTTCTCGCGGTCAACCATCACCATACCGGAGTGCATCCAGTAGTTAACGTATTCGCCATCGTGCGCACAGGTCGACTGGGCGATTTCGTTTTCATGGTGCGGGAACATCAGATCCGATCCGCCGCCGTGAATATCAAAATGCGACCCCAGCTGTTTGCAGTTCATCGCTGAACACTCAATGTGCCAGCCCGGACGCCCTTCGCCCCACGGCGACGGCCAGCTCGGCTCGCCCGGCTTCGACATCTTCCACAGCACGAAATCCATCGGGTTGCGTTTGATATCTGCCACTTCAACGCGTGCGCCTGCCTGCAGCTGGTCGAGATCCTGGCGCGAAAGCTGGCCGTAGTTCGGATCGCTTGGCACGGAGAACATCACATCACCATTATCCGCCACGTAGGCGTGGCCGCGCGCCAGCAGGCTTTCGGTGATCTCAATGATTTCGTGAATATGGTGCGTCGCGCGCGGTTCGTTATCCGGGCGCAGAATATTGAGCGCGTCAAAATCGGTGTGCATTTCGGCGATCATGCGATCGACCAGCGCAACGAAATCTTCGCCATTCTCATTGGCACGTTTGATGATCTTATCGTCGATATCGGTGATATTGCGCACATACTTCAGCTTATAGCCGAGAAAGCGCAGGTAGCGCGCGACGACGTCAAAGGCCACGAAGGTACGGCCATGACCAATATGACAGAGATCGTAAACAGTGATACCACACACGTACATGCCGACTTCCCCGGCATGGATAGGTTTGAATTCCTCTTTTTGGCGCGTCAGTGTATTAAAAATTTTTAACATCGAAGATTCCATGTAGACGTGTGTGGGCGTGAAAACCGTATATATTACCTGTAATTCAAACCCGAAGCAGCTCACTTTGCAAGGTGATCCAGCCTCGCGGTTATGCTATAACAAGCCACTATCTCTGACCCAAACGCGGGTCTACGCACCACACTATCAGAACAGGATGCAATAATGGTTACTTTCCACACTAATCACGGCGATATCGTAATCAAAACCTTTGATGACAAAGCGCCTGAAACAGTTAAAAACTTCCTGGACTACTGCCGTGAAGGTTTCTACAACAACACGATTTTCCACCGTGTGATTAACGGCTTTATGATTCAGGGCGGCGGTTTCGAACCGGGCATGAATCAGAAAGTCACGAAAGACGCGATCAAAAACGAAGCCAACAACGGCCTGAAAAACACCCGTGGCACGCTGGCAATGGCGCGTACCCAGGCTCCGCACTCCGCAACCGCACAGTTCTTCATCAACGTTGCGGACAACGACTTCCTGAACTTCAGCGGTGAAAACCTGCAGGGTTGGGGCTACTGCGTCTTCGCAGAAGTGGTTGAAGGTATGGACGTGGTCGACAAAATCAAAGCGGTCTCTACCGGTCGCAGCGGCATGCACCAGGACGTTCCGAAAGAAGATGTGATCATCGAAAGCGTGGACGTCAGCGAGTAATTCGTGGCTACACTCTTTATCGCAGATCTGCATCTGCACACGGAAGAACCGGCGATCACCGCCGGTTTTCTCCATTTTTTAGACGGCGTTGCCCGTGAGGCCGACGCGCTCTACATTCTGGGCGATCTGTTCGAAGCCTGGATTGGTGATGACGATCCCAACCCGCTGCACCAGCGCGTCGCAGCCGCCATCCGCGCCCTTGTCGACAGCGGCGTCCCCTGCTATTTCATCCACGGCAACCGCGATTTTCTGCTCGGCAAACGCTTTGCTCGCGAAAGCGGCATGCAGCTTCTTCCGCAGGAAAAAGTACTCAACCTCTATGGTCGTAACGTGCTGATTATGCACGGCGACACGCTTTGCACCGACGATGCTGGCTACCAGGCCTTTCGCGCCAAAGTGCATCAGCCGTGGCTACAAACCCTGTTTCTCGCCCTGCCGCTGTTTATTCGCCACCGCGTGGCGGCAAAAATGCGCGCTGGCAGCCGTGCAGCCAACAGCAGCAAATCGCTGGCGATCATGGATGTCAACCAGCAGGCCGTAATTGAGGCGATGGAAAAGCATCGCGTCCAGTGGCTGATCCACGGTCACACCCACCGCCCGGCCGTTCATCAACTGACCGCAAATGATGCCCCCGCCTGGCGCGCCGTACTGGGTGCCTGGCACAGCGAAGGCTCAATGATTCGCGTCAGCGAAAGCGACGTAGAACTCGTGCAATTCCCCTTCTGACATACGAACTGGCTTACCGATAAATGAAGCAAACTTCATTGCGCAACCGTTTTCCTTGCCTTTTTTCCATGCTATTCTCTCTGCCCTCTGAAGTAGTCTGAAGCACACCCACAGGAGTTTTGAGACGCATGTCTTTAAGCAACCAACCGGCGCGCATCGCCATTGTTATGGGTTCTAAAAGCGATTGGGCCACCATGCAATTCGCTGCAGAAATCCTCGATACCCTGAATGTCCCGCACCACGTTGAAATCGTCTCTGCCCACCGTACGCCCGATAAACTGTTTAGCTTTGCTGAACAGGCGGAGCAAAACGGCTTTCAGGTGATTATCGCAGGCGCCGGCGGCGCGGCGCATCTGCCGGGCATGATTGCTGCCAAAACGCTGGTGCCGGTGCTGGGTGTGCCGGTACAAACCGCAGCCTTAAGCGGCGTCGACAGCCTCTACTCCATCGTGCAGATGCCGCGCGGTATTCCCGTCGGTACGCTGGCGATTGGTAAAGCGGGCGCGTCAAACGCGGCGCTGCTGGCCGCGCAGATCCTTGCCCAGCATGATGCAGAACTTCATCAGCGCCTGGCCGACTGGCGCCAGGGGCAGACGGACGAAGTGCTGGATAACCCGGATCCACGGGGTGCGGCATGAAACAGGTCTGTATATTGGGCAACGGCCAGCTTGGGCGCATGCTGCGCCAGGCGGGTGAGCCGTTAAGCATTGCCGTCTGGCCCGTCGGGCTGGACGACGCACCGGAAGCGGTGCCGTTTCAGCAGAGCGTGATTACCGCCGAGATTGAGCGCTGGCCAGAAACCGCGTTAACCCGCGAGCTGGCGCGCCATCCGGCGTTTGTAAACCGCGACGTCTTCCCGGTGATTGCCGATCGCTTCACGCAAAAACAGCTGTTCGACAAACTTAACCTCGCTACCGCGCCGTGGCAGCTGCTGGCCGATAAAAGCGAGTGGCCAGGCGTGTTCGAGCACCTGGGCGAACTGGCGATCGTGAAACGCCGCGTTGGCGGTTACGACGGTCGCGGCCAGTGGCGTTTACGCGCAGCCGATATCGATCAGCTGCCGGAGGAGTGCTACGGCGAGTGCATCGTTGAGCAGGGGATCAACTTCTCCGGCGAAGTGTCGCTGGTCGGTGCCCGCGCCCACGATGGCAGCACCGTTTTTTATCCGCTGACCCACAACCTGCATCAGGATGGCATTCTGCGCACCAGCGTGGTCTTCCCGCAGCCGAATGCTAAACAGCAGCAGCAGGCGGAAGCGATGCTGTCGGCGATTATGCATGAGCTGAACTATGTCGGCGTGATGGCAATGGAGTGTTTCGTGACTCCTGGTGGTCTGCTGATTAATGAACTGGCACCGCGCGTGCACAACAGCGGTCACTGGACGCAAAATGGTGCCTCGATCAGCCAGTTTGAGCTGCATCTGCGCGCGATAGTCGATTTACCCCTGCCGCCGCCGGTGGTCAACAGCCCGTCGGTGATGATCAACCTGATCGGCAGCGATCTTAACTACGACTGGCTGAAGCTGCCGCTGGTGCATCTGCACTGGTATGACAAAGAGGTGCGCGCCGGGCGCAAAGTGGGTCATCTCAACCTGAATGACAGCGATACAGGCCGCCTCAGCGCGACGCTGGAAGCGCTGGTGCCGTTACTGCCACCCGAGTATGCCAGCGGCATTGCCTGGGCGCAGTCGAAGCTGTAAGGGTCACAGCTGCCGGATGGCGGCTTGCGCCTTATCCGGCCTACATTGCATGACACCGACGGGTTTTGTAGGCCTGATAAGCGAAGCGCCATTAGGCAAAATCCCTCCGCTCCCACACCGTAGGCCGGATAAGCGAAGCGCCATCCGGCAAAATTCCCCCACACCCGACACATTCCGGCGTAAAATCGGCACCAGTTTTTGCAGAAGGACGCCCGATGAACGACGCCACCGATTATCTCGCCATCCTGCGGGATAACACGCCCCTTATTGATCTCCGCGCCCCGGTTGAATTTGCCAAAGGCGCGATGCCCGCCGCCATCAACCTGCCGCTGATGAACGACAGCGAACGCGCTGCCGTCGGCACCTGCTATAAACGCGACGGTGCAGAAGCCGCGTTGCGGCTCGGCCACAAACTGGTTAATGGCGATACCCGCGAGCAGCGAATTGCGGCGTGGGTCGCAGCCTATAAAACCTCGCCACAAGCCCTGCTCTGCTGCGCGCGCGGCGGCCAGCGCTCGCATATTGTGCAGCAGTGGCTGCGCGAGCGGAAGATTGATCTACCGCTGGTCGCAGGCGGCTATAAAGCACTGCGCCAGGCGGCAATTGAGGCGACGCAGGTGCGCATTCAGCGCCCGCTACTGCTGGTGGGCGGCTGTACCGGCAGCGGCAAAACCCTGCTGGTGCGCGAGCACCCTAACGGAATCGATCTGGAGGGGCTTGCCCACCATCGCGGTTCATCGTTTGGCCGCACGGCTAAGGCGCAGCACGCGCAGGCGACGTTTGAAAACCACCTGGCGACCGCGCTGCTAAAAGTGTCGCCGCCGTTCTGGCTGCTGGAAGATGAAGGCCGGGCGATTGGCGCAAACCATCTGCCCGAAGCTCTGCGCGAGCGTATGGCGCAATCGCCGCTGGTGATTGTCGACGATCCGTTTGAGTTGCGCCTTGAGCGGCTGCGCGAGGAGTATTTTGTGCAGACCCTGCAGGCTTTTATTGACCGTGACGGTGAAGAGGCAGGATGGGAGACTTACGCGGAGTATCTGCGCCACGGGCTGTTTGCCATTCGCCGCCGGCTCGGTTTACAGCGCTATGACCAACTGACTCTCCATCTGGAGGCGGCGCTGGCTGAGCAGCGAAGCCGCGGCACCACAGAGGCGCATTTCGCCTGGCTCGCCCCGTTGCTGGAGGTCTATTACGATCCGATGTATCGCTACCAGCTGGAGAAACGCGCGCCGATCGTCCATTTTCGCGGCACATTCAAAGAGGTTTCTGCCTGGCTGGCAGCACAGTAAAGCGTGCCGGATGGCGCTAACGCTTATCCGGCCTACATACCGTGATGCCAATAGGTTTTGTAGGCCTGATAAGCGAAGCGCCATCAGGCATGTGCCGCACCGAACTCAATTGCCGGATGGCGGCGTTGCCTTATCCGGCCTACAGACCCTGATGCCAATGGGTTTGTAGGCCTGATAAGCGAAGCGCCATCAGGCACATTCCATTTGGGTCTAATGTCGGTCGCGTTTATCGGCCCGTTTCGCCAGCCAGTCGCCGACGACCTGCACAATCTGCACCAGAATAATCAGCGCCACGACGGTGACAATCATCACCTGGGTTTCATACCGGTAATAGCCGAAACGGATCGCAAGATCGCCGACCCCGCCGCCGCCGACAATCCCCGCCATCGCGGAATAGCCAATCAGGCTGACCAGCGTAATGGTTAAGCCGCGCAGCAGCCCGGCGCTCGCTTCCGGCAGCAGCACGGTGCAGATAATGCGTAGCGGGCTGGCCCCAAAGGCTTCCGCCGCCTCAATAATCCCCTTGTCCACTTCGCGCAGCGCGCTGTCCACCAGCCGCGCATAAAAGGCGATAGCCGCCACCGATAATGGCACCGACGCCGCGATAGGCCCAATCGTGTTACCGAGCAGCCACTGCGTCAGCGGCAGGAGCAGCACCAGCAGGATGACAAACGGCACCGAGCGGATAATGTTCACCAGAATGGAACTCAACAGGTAGACGGCGCGGTTTTGCCAGAACAGATGCCTGTCGGTGACGAAAATCAGGAAACCGAGCGGCAGGCCGCCGACAATCGCCAGCACCGTTGAGATGCTGAGCATCTGGAATGTTTCGCCAAACGCGAGGCTCAAATCAGCCAGTAAATCATCCACGGATCACCTCCACCTGCGCCGTCCGGCTGTGAATGTACGCCACGGCATCGCTGACTGCCTGCGGGTTCTCCGCCGTCAGCTGCACCACTAAAATGCCCAACGCGCGCTCACCGATATACTCGATTTTGCCGTGCAGAATATTGACCGCCACGCCGAATTTTACCGCCGCGTCCGAAAGCACTGGCTGTTCGGCAGAGTCACCGATAAACAGCACCTTCAGCAGCTGACCGGGAAGATGTTCATGCAGACGCGCGGGCAGCGTCAGGTTGAGAGTGTGCGACACCAGTTGCTGCGTAAACGGGTGCTGCGGATGGGCAAAAATATCGAACACCTCGCCCTCTTCCACCACTTTGCCCGCCGACATCACCGCCACGCGATCGCAGATGGTTTTGATGACATTCATCTCATGGGTGATCAGCACAATGGTGATCCCCATCTGCGCGTTAATCTCTTTAAGCAGCGCCAGAATGGTGGCAGAAGTTTCCAGATCCAGCGCGGAAGTCGGCTCATCGCAGAGCAGCACATCCGGGTGGTTGGCGATGGCGCGCGCAATGCCGACACGCTGCTTTTGCCCGCCGCTAAGCTGCACCGGGTAGCGATTCGCTTTATCGCTTAAGCCTACCAGAGCGAGGATCTCCGCCACGCGTGGCGCAATTTTACTCCGCTCCCACCCCGCAGCCTTCAGGCTGAAGGCGACGTTCTGCGCCACTGTGCGGGTATGCATCAGGTTGAAGTGCTGGAAAATCATGCCAATGCGCTGGCGCGCCTGGCGCAGCGTCACGCCCTCTAAATCAGAAATGGTGACGCCGTTAATATTGACTCGCCCTTCGCTTGGGCGTTGCAGAGCATTAAGCGTGCGCAGCAGGGTACTTTTGCCCGCGCCGCTGGTGCCAACAATGCCGAAAATCTCTCCGGCAGCAATGCGCAGCGAGACCGCCTCGACGGCGCGCGTCGCGCCGCTGCCACCGCGCCCGGCCGGAAAATCGACGCAAACGTTATCTAATTCAATCATGCCAACCTCAAACGGCAAAAAACAAAAGGCAGGCCGCAGCCTGCCCGATCACTCATCCGCTGTTATTGTTTATCCGCGCTCTGCATCCAGTCAGGTTTCTGGAAAGCGGCAAAGATATTTTTCGGATCGTTGATCACCGCGCGGTAAGCCGGGGATTTCACCGCCGTCACGATATCTTTCGCGAAGGGCTTGTCGGCATCTTCACTGCGCACAGCAATGATGTTTTTCAGGTTCTCGTCGAGCTTCTCCTGCTTGATCGCCGACGAGAGATCCATCCCGGCGGCGACCGCAAAGTTGCCGTTTACCAACGAGGCGGTGACGCCATCGAGCGTACGCGGCAGCTGCGCGGCTTCCAGCGGTTTAAACACCAGCCCTTTCGGGTTGCTGGCGATATCGCGCTCGGAGGCTTTGGTCGGATCGATAGCGTCTTTGATGGTAATCAGCCCCAGCGATTGCAGGAAGCGCAGCCCCCGCGCCAGGTTAGTGGGATCGTTTGAGAGGGTGATGATATCGCCCTTCTTCAGCTCATCGAGGCTTTTGATTTTGTGCGAGTAAAAACCCATCCCGGCGGTCGGCACGGCGATCAGCTTGCTGAGCTTAAGGCCTTTATCGGCGGTGAATTTGTCGAAATAGAGGCTGTGCTGGAAGAGGTTGGCATCGATGCTGCCGTTAGCCAGCGCCATGTTTGGCTGCACGTAATCGCTGAATTCGCGCACCACAACTTTATAGCCCTTCTCTTTCAACGAAGGGGCAATCGCCTGTTTAACCATATCGCCATACGGCCCCGGCGCGACGCCGAAAACGATGGAGTGTGGATCGCTGTTGGCCTGCGCGAAAGGCAGACCGCAAACCAGAAGTAGTGCGCCAAAAAGCGCGCGTAAACCGAGACGAGGTCCCATACATTCTCCCTGATGGTAATGATGTGCTGTGTGACGCGGCGTGCAGTGCGTCGCGTTCAGTGTGCGCCTTGTCGATAAGGCCGGGGAATAAGATGGCACAAAGCCAGCGCAGCGGTAATTGAAAAAAATTCAACTTGTCAGGGAGAGGGAGGAGAAATGCCGGATGGCGGCGATGCCTTATCCGGCCTACGCTGGCACAGTTCCGTAGGCCTGATAAGCGAAGCGCCATCAGGCATTTATGGCACCGGGCACAATGCCAGACCGATTGCCGGATGGCGGCGATGCCTTATCCGGCCTACGTTGGTACAGTTCCGTAGGCCTGATAAGCGAAGCGCCATCAGGCATTTGTAGCGTGCTGTGCGGCCTGCGCATCAGAGGCAGGCCGCACAGGTGTCGATTAGAAATCGTAACGCAGACGAACCAGGTTCATATCGCCCAGGTTGTCGGTGCTGGAGGTGAAGACGTGTTCGTAATCGACACGGAAACCATAATCCAGCTGCACGGTTACACCCACGCCATTATCGATACGCTGATAATTACGGCCATTGGCGAACTCCAGACGGTCACCCATCACGTACGGCTGAATGTATTTCACCGCGTACTGTGCGATCGGGAATTTATACCCGGCAAAGTACTCAACGCCCCACGCATCGCCCGCGAAGTAGTTATGCACATCCTTCTTCTTGGTCAGCATGAAGTTTTGATACCAGCCGCCGCCCAGCGAGAAGGTCCAGTTATCCGGGGTCCAGCTCAGCGCGGTGCCAAGGATGTTCTGATCGTAGGTTTTGCTGTCGCCGGTAGAAGGCTGACGCATATCCGCACGGGTGTAGTTCCACGCCGCGCCCCAGGTCAGATCGTCAGTCAGGTGATAATCGAGACCCAGTGAACCGCCGCTTTTACGTTTGTAACGGTTGCCGTCGGTCGCCAGGTAATCATCGCTGAACAGGTAAGAAGCATAAATATCCGCGTCACCAACGGTTTTCTTATATTTCAGCATTTTGCGTGAACGATAAGAGCCGTCGTAATCGCCTTTGATGCCGTTACCCGGTGCCTGCGCCAGCATGTCGTAGTCCCAGATATCGGTTTTCGCGCCGACCACATCGTAATAAACGCTGTTCTGCTGACCGAAGGTTAAGGTGCCCCAGGTCTGGCTTTTCAGACCGGTGTAGAGCATACGGCGCGTGGTGTTGTGCACGGTTTCCGCGTAGTGGTTATCCCAGTCGAACAGTTTCGGGATATCAACGCCCAGCTCGTAGTAGCTGACCCAGCTAATGTCATCGAACAGGTAGTAATCCGCTGCGAAACGGAAGCGGGAGCCGCCGTCAAAACCGTTACGTTTAAAGGCGTTTTTGCCATCGTTACCGGTCATATTCTGGAACTGTGGGCGAATCGAGCCGCCGACGGTGAAGTTCAGGCGGCTAAGGGGATCGCCCGCCTGCGGGTTTTGTTTCAGAACAGTAATTTCTGCTTGTGCTGTGAAAGACGCCAACGCCACTGCTGCGCCAATGGCTGTCGCCAGGGCGCTTGTTTTTATTTTCATTGTTTTTCCTTGGGAATAGATACAACTAACTGTTAATTAGCGCGCGCATCATAGCTTTTATAAGATTCTGGTGGGTGAAGTTTTTTTAATGTTTTGTGCTACTAAACAACTATCGATTAATTGTTTACACGTTGAAATAGTGCGACACCGATTGAATTATCGGTGCCGATTTTTCAGGCAGGATTAACCACTAAATTGACGAAACAGCGCCTTACCCTTTAACAAACGGCTGCCTAACCACCCGCCGCACAGGGAGAGCAGCAGCGCCCCGCAGAGCGGCAGCGTGATCCACAGCCGCCAGTCGGGCTGCCACGGGAAGTCAAACACACGGGTTTGCAGCAGCGCCAGCGCCGTTTCCGCGCCGATGGCGGCGACCAGCTCGGAGACCAGCCCCAGCAGCGCAAACTCACACCACAAGGTGGTGCGCAGCAGCCGTTTGCCTGCTCCCAGCGTGCGGTAGACCACCAGCTCCTGGTGACGCTGACGCATACCGACCTGCACCTGCGCCAGCAGCAGTAACACGCCGCAGGCGGTAACCAGCACCACCATCACTTCCAGCGCCCGGCTCACCTGCTCCAGCACCTGGCCGACCTGTTTTAAAATCGCGCCAATATCGAGCAGGCTAATGGTCGGAAAGGCGCGGTTAAGCTGCGTTAACATGCCGTTGTTCCCCTCCAGCCGGAAGCTGGTGAGCCAGCTCTGCGGCTGCCCGTCGAGCGCACCCGGCGGGAAAATAAAGAAGAAGTTGGGCCGCAGGCTCTCCCAGTCCACCTTGCGCAGGCTGGAGATTTTTGCGCTGAACGCCTGCGTATCGCCGGTAAACGTCACCGTGTCGCCCAGCTTCAGACCAAGCCGCTCAGCCAGCCCCTCCTCCACCGAGGCTTCACCCGCTTTTGGCGGCCAGTTGCCTGCGGTCAGCGGGTTGTGATCCGGCCGCTGCTGCTGCCAGGTGAGGTTAAGTTCGCGGTTCAGCGCCTCGTCGGCGTTGCCCTCGGTAGACTGGCCGTTAATCTGCGTCATTCTCGCCCGCACAATCGGGTAGAACGCCGCCGGGATCACCTGATGCTCAGCAAGGAAGGTTTTCAGCGGCGCGATCTGCTCCGGGGCGATATTAATCAAAAAGTAGTTCGGGCTTTCGGCCGGTAACTGCTGCTGCCAGCGGTCAAGCAGGTCGCCGCGCAGCACCAGCAGCATCGCCAGCAACATAAACGAGAGGGAGAAGGCCGACAGCTGGCTCAGGGTCGACCACGGCTGGCGCAGCAGACGATTCACCGCCAGACGCAGCGGCAGCGCTTTCAGAGTCAGGCGCTTCAGCACATTAAGCAGCAGCCAGCCGACCACGCCGCAGAGCAGTGCCAGCACTACCGCCCCCGCCAGCACTGCCCACAGCAACATGCTGCCACCCATCAGCCAGGCGAGCAGCAGCACGGTGATAATCGCTACCGCCGGAAGATAGATCTTAAGCGGCCAGACATTCGCTACCGCGTCGCGGCGCAGCACCCGCAGCGGCTGCGTCGCCAGCAGCAGACGATAGGGACGCAGCCCCACCAGCAGCGAGATGACCACGATTGCACCGATGGCCCACAACCACGGCCAGTAGCTTGCGGGCGGCAGCGCGGCAGGCAACACCGGTTTGAGAAGGAGCATCAGCACCTTTTCAAACAGCAGCCCCAGCGCGCCGCCGGTGATCACCGCCAGCCCAAGCAGCAGCGCCCACTGGCCAACAATCAGCTTTTGCAGCTGCGCGCGACCGGCACCGAGGGTTTTCAGAATCGCCACCAGATCGTAGCGGCTGCGGCAGTAGTGGCTCATCGCCACCGCAACGGCGGCAACCGCCAGCAGCAGCGTCAGCAGCGCCGATAGCAGCAAGAACTGCTGCGAACGCTGTAAGGATTTACCCAGCGCGCCGTCATCCTGCTCCAGCCCATACCAGCGCTGATCCGCGCCAAGCTGCGGCAGCAGCCACGTCTCATACTTCTCTAACTGCGCGGGCGTACCGGCAAACTTCACCCGCCAGCTGACGCGGCTGCCCGGCAAGACAGCGCCGGTTTTTGCCACATCGGCGCTGTTCATCAGCAGGCGCGGTGCCATCTGAAAGGGGTTAAACCCAGAATCGGGTTCCTGCGTCACTTCGCCAGCAATACGCAGCGTGGCGTCGCCCACCTCAATCGTGTCGCCCGGTTTAACACTCAGTAAAGCCATCAGGCGCGGAGCGAGCAGCGCCGTGCCCGGCTGCGGTTTCAGCCCGGCGGGCTGCGTCTCCAGCTCGCCATAGAGCGGGTAGCGATTATCCACCGCTTTAACACTCGCCAGCTGCGGCGTGTCGCCAGCAAACGTCATGGTACTGAAGCTCACCTGCTCACTCACTTGCAGGCCGTTTTTACGCGCCTCCTCCAGCCAGCCAGGCGGAATTTCACGCGAGCTGCGCAGGGCGCGGTCGCCGGCCATAAAATCCCGGCTCTGCTGACTTAAGCCCTTCTCCATGCGATCGCCGATGGTGCCGAGCGCCAGCACGCAGGCCACCGCGAGGCTCAGCGCCATCCAGACAATCAGCAGCGATGGCGAGCGCCATTCGCGCCAGAACCAGCGGGCAATCATGCTTCCTCCCGCAGTTCGCCGTTGACCAGCCGCAGCCGCCTGTCACAGCGCGCCGCCAGTTGCGCATCATGGGTCACCAGCAGCAGCGTGGTGCCGTAGTGTTGATTCATTGAGAAGAGCAGGTCAGCGATTTTGTCGCCCGTTTGTCGATCGAGATTGCCGGTCGGCTCATCGGCGAAGAGCACAGCCGGACGACCGTTAAAGGCGCGGGCCAGCGCCACGCGCTGTTGCTCGCCGCCGGAGAGCTGTGCCGGAAGGTGATCGAGGCGCTTGCCCAGCCCCAACTTGTCGAGCAACGCTTTGGCGCTGCTGCGGCTTTCGCTACTCTTTTCACCGCGCAACAGCGCAGGCAGTTCCACGTTTTCCAGCGCGTTAAGGGTCGGGATCAGCATGAAGGATTGAAAAACAAACCCGACATTTTGTGCGCGTAACTGCGCGCGCGCCTCTTCGTCCATTTTGTGTAACGGTTTGCCGAGCAGATGCACTTCGCCGCTGCTGCCATCATCCAGCCCGGCGAGAATGGCGAGCAGCGTCGACTTCCCGGAACCGGACTCGCCAATCAGCGCGATGGTTTCAGCTGGTTTGACAACCAGCTCAACTCCGGTAAGGATTGAAAGCTCCTGCTCCCCCTGACCGACGGACTTCTTAAGATGATGAACTTCAACAATGTTTTCCGCTGGCATTTGCCCTTCCTGTTTTTGCTTTTGTTAACCTTTCGCGCCGCGGCGGCGGACACGCTATTGATTCTTGGTGACAGCCTGAGTGCGGGCTATCGGATGGCGGCAACGGCGGCCTGGCCTGCGCTGCTCAATAACAAGTGGCAGCAACAGCCTGTGGTGGTGAATGCCAGCATCAGCGGCGACACCTCGCAGCAGGGCCTGGCGCGCCTGCCCGCGCTGTTAAAAGAGCATAAACCACGCTGGGTGCTGGTCGAACTCGGCGGCAATGACGGCCTGCGCGGTTTTCCGCCGCAGCAAACGGAACAGACGCTGCGCCAGATTATCCAGACGATAAAGAGCGCCGATGCGAAGCCGCTGCTGATGCAAATACGGCTGCCCGCCAACTACGGTCGTCGTTATACTGAGGCCTTTGGTGCCATTTACCCGAAGCTTTCCAGCGAGCTGGATGTTCCTCTGCTGCCCTTTTTTATGGAAGAAGTCTATCTGAAACCGCAGTGGATGCAGGATGATGGTATTCACCCCAATCGCGATGCCCAGCCGTTTATTGCCGACTGGATGGCCACGCGACTGGCTCCTTTAGTTAATCACGCCTCCTGAATATTCAGGCGCGTCCCCAGGTAAAGTTATGCAAAAAACGGTCTTAATAACAGGATGTTCCAGCGGTATTGGTCTGGAGAGCGCCCGCGAGCTCAAGCGTCAGGGGTTTCGCGTGCTGGCGGCCTGCCGTAAAACCGACGATGTGGCACGCATGGAGCAAGAGGGATTCACCGGCGTGTTGCTCGATCTTGATGACGCGGCGAGCGTGGATCGCGCAGCGGATGACGTGATCGCCCTGACCGGTAATCGCCTCTATGGCCTCTTCAATAACGCCGGTTACGGCGTGTATGGCTCCCTTGACTCCATCAGCCGTGAACAGCTGGAGCAGCAGTTTTCCAGCAACTTTTTCGGCACTCATCAGCTTACGCTGCGTCTGCTTCCGGCCATGCTGCCGCACGGCGAAGGGCGCATTGTGATGACCTCGTCAGTAATGGGCCTTATCTCCACGCCCGGTCGCGGTGCTTATGCCGCAAGTAAATATGCGCTGGAAGCCTGGTCCGATGCGCTGCGCATGGAGCTGCGCCACACCGGTATTAAAGTGAGCCTGATTGAGCCTGGCCCCATCCGCACGCGTTTTACCGATAACGTCAACCAGACGCAGCGCGATAAACCGGTAGAAAACCCCGGCATCGCCGCGCGCTTTACCCTCGGCCCGGAGGCGGTGGTCGCCAAAGTGCGCCATGCTTTTGAGAGTAAACATCCGAAATTGCGCTACCCCGTCACGCTGGTGACTTGGGCGGTTAGCCTGCTGAAACGTCTACTGCCAGCGAGCATGATGGATAAAATTTTGCACGGATGAGTTGAAGGCGCGTGTCGCGTCCCCATCTCATTCTTACTTGTTTAAACAGAGAAATTGCCATGTCCGTACAGAATATCGTCAATATTACCGAAGCGAACCTGCAACAGGTGCTGGAACAGTCCGTTGCGACCCCGGTGCTGTTCTATTTCTGGTCCGAGCGCAGCCAACACTGTCTGCAATTGACGCCGGTCCTGGAAACGCTGGCCGCGCAGTACAACGGGCAGTTTATTCTGGCGAAAGTGGATTGCGATGCCGAGCAGATGGTCGCTTCGCAGTTTGGCCTGCGCGCCATTCCAACGGTCTATCTCTTCCAGAACGGTCAGCCGGTCGATGGTTTCCAGGGCCCGCAGCCGGAAGAGGCGATCCGCGCCCTGCTCGACAAAGTGCTGCCGCGTGAAGAAGAACTAAAAGCGCAGCAGGCGATGGAGTTGATGCAGGCAGGCAACCACGCTGAGGCGCTGCCGCTGCTGAAAGAGGCGTGGCAGCTCTCTAACCAGCAGAGCGAAATCGGCTTCCTGCTGGCGGAAACGCTGATTGTGTTAAACCGCGCCGACGAAGCGGAAGCGGTGCTGAAAGTGGTGCCGTTGCAGGATCAGGACACCCGTTACCAGGGGCTGATCGCGCAGATCGACCTGTTGCGCAAAGCGGCCGATACGCCGGAAATCCAGCAGCTGCAACAGCAGGTTGCCGATAACCCGGAGGATGCGGCGCTGGCAACCCAACTGGCGTTGCAGCTGCATCAGGTTGGGCGTAATGAAGAGGCGCTGGAGCTGCTGTTTAACCACCTGCGTAAAGATCTTGGCGCGGCGAACGGCGACGCGCGTAAAACGCTGCAAGAGATCCTCGCCGCGCTCGGCACCGGCGACGCGCTGGCGTCGAAATACCGTCGTCAGCTCTACTCTCTGCTTTACTGATCACCCTGCTAAATTTGGCGATCGGGCTGCTTTCGTCGCCAATTCGGGCTAAGATGGCATCAAATTAAACAGGAGGTTTTTTTTGATGCCAATCGTCATTATCGTTCTTATCGTCGTCGCGCTGGTTATTGTCTTTTCCGGTGTAAAAATTGTCCCCCAGGGCTTCCAGTGGACCGTGGAACGCTTTGGCCGCTTTACCCGCACACTGCAACCGGGTCTTAGCCTTGTCGTGCCGTTTATGGATCGCATTGGTCGCAAGATCAATATGATGGAACAGGTGCTCGACATCCCTTCCCAGGAGATCATCTCCAAAGATAACGCCAACGTCACCATCGACGCCGTCTGCTTTATTCAGGTTATCGACGCGCCGCGCGCCGCCTATGAGGTGAGCAATCTGGAGCTGGCGATCGTCAACCTGACCATGACCAACATCCGTACCGTGCTTGGCTCGATGGAGCTGGACGAGATGCTCTCCCAGCGTGACAGCATCAACACCCGCCTGCTGCACATTGTCGATGAAGCCACCAACCCGTGGGGCATCAAAGTAACGCGTATTGAGATCCGCGATGTGCGCCCGCCGGCGGAGCTGGTCTCCTCCATGAACGCGCAGATGAAAGCGGAGCGTACTAAACGTGCTTACATCCTTGAAGCCGAAGGGATCCGCCAGGCGGAGATCCTGAAAGCCGAAGGGGATAAACAGTCGCAGATCCTGAAGGCTGAAGGTGAACGTCAGTCTGCCTTCCTGCAGGCAGAAGCGCGTGAGCGTTCGGCGGAAGCGGAAGCCCGCGCCACGCAGATGGTTTCTGAAGCGATCGCCTCCGGCGATATCCAGGCGGTGAACTACTTTGTAGCGCAGAAATATACCGAAGCCCTGCAGCAGATTGGCTCAGCCAACAACAGCAAAGTGGTGATGATGCCGCTGGATGCCAGCAGCCTGCTGGGTGCCATTGGCGGTATTGCAGAGCTGGTGAAAGATAGCGCCAACGAGCGTAAAAAATGATCGCCGAACTGCTGCTTGAACATACCTACCTCGCCTGGCTGACGCTGGGTGGGCTGCTGCTCGCCGCCGAAATGCTCGGCGGCAACGGCTATCTGTTATGGAGCGGCATTGCGGCCGTCGCCACCGGTTTGCTGGCGTGGGTCATCCCGTTTAGCTGGGAGTGGCAGGGTGTGCTGTTTGCCCTGCTGACGCTGCTGGCCGCCTGGCTCTGGTGGCTGTGGTTGTCAAAACGCGTAAAACAGCAAAACCCCGCCGACGCCTCGCTCAACCTGCGCGGGCAACAGCTGCTCGGTCGCCGTTTCACGCTGGATAATGCGCTGGTCAACAGTCGCGGACATATGCGCGTGGGCGACAGCTCATGGCCGGTCTGCGCCGATACCGATCTCGCCGCCGGTACGCGCGTCGAGGTCATCGCCATTGAAGGTATTACGCTGCGTATCACTCCCGTAAGCGACTAACTTAACCCAAGGATCCCGGCTATGGGCCCGCAAAAACAGCTCGCGCTGGGCATCCTGCTCGCGCTTGGCGCCAGCGCATCCGCGCTGGCCTCTTCCGATATTGATGATTGCACATGGGGCAGCCCCGGCTGCTACCTCTCCACGCCGCCGGTTATCGCCATCCACACCGATACCCGCGACAACCTGCTGCGCCTGCTGGGCGACAGCAAAGGCCTCTATCCGCTGCGCCAGCCGATGCCAGCAGATGTTACCCGTAGCCGCAACGTCTACTTCGATGTGCATCACGATGACGCGCCGCCTGCTGCCGCGACAGAAGCCTCAACGCTTGCCGCCACGCTGCGCCAGCAGATGAATGCGCTGGGCGTCGCGAGCGACAACACGCTGCCGCCCGCCCTGCTGCGCCTGATTGCCGACGGCAATGACGCAGCGGTGGATGACGCGGGCAGCGACGGTGAAACCCGTTTTGTTTCACAAAATAACGAGACGCTTTCAGCCTTCTTCGCCGCCCTGCTTGAGGATAAATCCCTGACCCCGCCGCAGCGCCAGGCGCTGGCGACAGCACGCATCGCGGCTAATGAATCTTCGCAGAGCATAGAGGCGATAAGCGCCCTCTCCTTCCCGGAGAATTCAGCGGCGGCGGGTTTTCGCACCTATCTTCAGGCCGCTAACAGCTTCTATGCCGGTGATTATGCCGCCGCGGAACCGCTTTTCGCTTCGCTAACAAAGAGCACGCAGCCGTGGCTTGCCGAGACGGCGAGTTACATGCTGATGCGCAATGCGCTCAACGCCAGCAGCGAAAATGCCAACGGCGAGTATGGCGACTTTGACGTTGCGAAAATTGATAAACCCCACGCTGAGCAGGCGCGAAGCGCGGCGGAGAGTTACCTCAAGCAGTGGCCACAGGGGCGCTATGCCGCCTCGACCCAGGGGATGCTGCGCCGCATCGACTGGTATCTTCAGCAGTGGGACAGCCTCGCGGTGCGCTATGAAAACGCGCTCTCTGCCTCCACCAGCGGCGATGCGCTGGTTACGCTTATCAACGAGAGCGACAACAAGCTGCTGAGTAAGGATGTTAGCTGGGGAGGCGATGCGTTTGTCAGCGCGCCGAATGCCTCGCTGATGACCTTTATTGCCGCCCTGCGCTGGATGCGCGAATCGCCCTGCCGGGAAAATATGCCCTGTATCGATAAGGCCTGGCTTGAGAGCCATAAAGCGGAGTTCGACAACAACCAGCACAGCGCGCTGTGGAACTATCTTCGTCTGCAACTGGCTTTCAGCTCGCAGGATTACGCCACGGTGGTCAGCGGTATCACCCCGGCAAAAGCGCTGGCGGAGCATGACGTTCTCGCCTTTAGCCAACAGGTGCTGTATGGCGATGCGCTGATGGCGCAAAAAGCCTGGCCCGAGGCGCAAAGCCACTGGCTGCGCCTGCTCGATTTAAGCCGTGACGTCGAACAGCAGCAGTTGTTGCAGGCCAAACTGGCGGCCACGCTGGTGGCGAGTGAGAAGGTCGATGAGATTTTCGCAGCGAAGAGCCGGGTCACTAACCTGCGCTTTCGTTCGCTGGTGCTGAAAACCAAAGCCTCGCGCCCGCTGCTGCTTGCGCAGGCACAAAACGGGCCGAACAGTGAAGAGCGCACGATCGCCCTGCATACGTTGCTGATGCGCGATTTGACCGCCGGAAACTACGCCGACTGGTTACAGGATAAAAAGCTGATTGCCGCCATTACGCCACCGGTAAAAGATGAGGCGTTCTCGGATGTCGATCTGAACGTCTTTAACTGGCAAGGCAGCGATGAGGCGAGCCGCTACACCTGTGCCGCGCTGGAGAAGACCGTCACTACGCTGAGCAAAACGCCAACGGATGCGCATGCGCTGAACTGCCTCGGCGAATTCTTCCGCACCACGCAGGCGAGGGTCTCGCTGGGCGCCGATCGCGGCGGCAATGATGCCCTTGACGATGCCACCACAATGAAAGCGCTGCCCGGCGTGCCGCAGCGGCTGGCCGCCTATCAGCAGGTGATCAACAACCCGAAAGCGGAGCCGGAAGATAAGAGCTATGCCCTCTACCGCGCGGTGATGTGTTATGCCCCCTCGGGCTATAACGATTGCGGCGGCGAAGATGTGGATAAATCGGTGCGCAAAGCCTGGTTCCAGCAACTGAAGAGCCGTTACCCCGGAAGCGTATGGGCCAACGAACTGCGCTACTACTGGTAATCGCGCTTGCTGCACTGCTCGCTTCATTAAGCCCGGCGAAGGGGCAGGAGCAGGCGTTCTGGCTCTGGTCCGGCGTGCGCCCCGGCGGGGCGTTGCGCCAGGCCGATGTGGTCTATCTCCATCAGGGTGAAGTGGTGATCCACGGCGGCAAAACGGTGTTTGAGCGCAAAGGGCTGCCCGTTAACCGGCTGGTATTTCCGCGCATCTGGTTGACGGTGCGCTTTGCCACTCTCGACGTGCCGGATTCGCTGCTGCTGCGCCTCAACAGCCTGCTGGCGCGCTGGCAGGCTGCGGGAAACGAAGTCGTTGGCCTGCAGATCGATTTCGATGCCGCCACCTGGCGGCTTGATGAGTACGCCCGCTTTCTGCAACGGCTGCGGCATACGCTGCCCGCGCACTATGCGCTGGGGGTAACCGGGCTGCTGGACTGGGCGAAAACCGGCAGCGTGGCCACGCTGAATGCCCTGCCGGTGGATGAACTGGTAGTGCAGAGCTATCAGGGACGCCGTACGGTGGTGAACTTTACCGATTACCTGCCAGCGCTCGCCGGTCTGCGCATTCCGTTTAAACTGGGCGTCGTGGCGGGCGGGATGTGCGATGAGCGCGAGATAGCGAGGCTTGCCGCTTCACGCTGGTATCGCGGCACGGTGACCTTTCTGCTTAACCCTTTGCCTGGCGATGACAGCAGCCGGAAAGGTTGTCCATAATCGGGCAATCGGCCCCCTCGTCGCCGGGGCAGGCCTCCGCCAGCGTCAACAGTTGGGTGCGCATCGCCTGCAATTCGCTGATATGGCGCTCAATCTCAGCCACTTTCTGTAACGTACGGGCTTTCACATCGGCGCTGTGACGGGCGGGATCGTTAAACAGATTAACCAGTTCGCCGCACTCTTCGAGATTGAATCCCACCTGACGCGCCTGGCGCAGCAGCGTCAGCTCATTGAGATGCTGCTGGTTGTAGCTGCGATAGCCATTTTCCCCGCGCAAAGGCGGCGTCACCAGCCCCTTCTGCTCATAAAAACGGATCGCTTTACTGGTTAAACCGGTCTTTTTTGCCACATCGCTGATATTCATCATCTTCCCCATTATTTACACACGGCAAATAGTGCGTCGCCTGTTATGAGGCTGGAGAATGATATTAATCCTTGCGGTACTGCAAAACAAATATATGCATGTGGTAAATATTTTTATTTGCCGACCTGCCGCTTCGCTATACCATAGCGCGGGATTTTCAAATAATGATAAAAGTTCGACACACAGGAGTTGTTTATGAGTGATATGGCTTTTTGCCGCGGTTGCGGAAAGGAGATACATAAAGAAGCGGTTGCATGTCCGGGCTGCGGCGCGCCGCAGAGCACCGCTGGCAAGAAAAGCCGCATCTCCGCTGCGCTGTTCGCCTTCTTCCTTGGCGGCTTCGGCGCACACAAATTCTATTTAGGTAAACCGGGACAGGGCATTCTTTATCTGCTGTTCTTCTGGACCTGTATTCCGGCAATCATCTCCTTTATCGAATTTATTATTTACTTGTGTAATTCCGACGAAGAATTCGCGCGTAAATATGGCTGAGTATTAACCGCCAAATGATGCCAGACCCCGCTCAATGCGGGGTTTGTTATTTCTGGCGGCGGTTTTTGCCGTGTGAGCTATTTTGTGCCGACCTGAACTTGACCTTCCCCTCGCGGGAAGGTTTAAGCTTGTTACGTGTTATCAAAAGCCACATCCCTGAGGAGATTGCGTATGTCTCAAACCATAGAGCTAAACCTGGATGGCCTCTCCTGCGGCCATTGCGTTAAACGTGTGAAAGAGAGCCTGGAAAAACGCCCCGACGTTGAGGCGGCCGATGTCACCATCGAGCATGCCCAGGTGACCGGCAGCGCCAGCGCCGAAGCGCTTATCGCGACGATTGAAGAGGCCGGATACGGCGCGAGCGTCAGCCACCCAAAGGCTAAACCGCTGGCAGAGTCATCACTCCCGTCGGAAGCACTGACAGCGGCCACTCCAGAGCTTCCGGCAGCACACGATCTTGATGACAGCCAGCAGCTGTTGATCAACGGCATGAGCTGCGCCAGCTGTGTCTCCCGGGTACAAAAAGCCTTACAGGCGGTTCCGGGCGTCACGCAGGCACGGGTAAACCTGGCGGAGCGCACTGCGCTGGTGATGGGCAGCGCGCCCGCCGCAGAATTGGTCAGCGCCGTCGAGCAGGCGGGCTACGGCGCGGAAGCGATTGAAGATGATATCAAGCGTCGCGAGCGCCAGCAGGAGACGGCGCTCGCCACCCTGAAGCGCTTTCGCTGGCAGGCGATTGTCGCCCTGCTGGTCGGCGTGCCGATCATGCTGTGGGGGATGATCGGCGACAATATGATGGTTACCGAGGCTAACCGCTCGCTGTGGCTCGGCATTGGCGTGCTCACGCTGGCAGTGATGGTGTTTGCCGGTGGGCACTTCTACACCAGCGCGTGGAAAAGCCTGCGTAACGGCACCGCGACCATGGACACGCTGGTTGCCCTTGGCACCGGCGCGGCCTGGCTCTACTCGATGAGCGTCAATATCTGGCCGCAGTGGTTTCCGATGGAAGCCCGCCACCTCTATTACGAAGCCAGCGCGATGATTATCGGTCTGATTAACCTCGGCCATATGCTGGAAGCGCGCGCCCGCCAACGCTCGTCAAAAGCGCTGGAGCGCCTGCTCGATTTAACCCCGCCAACGGCGCGGGTGGTCACCCCTGAGGGAGAAAAAAACGTGCCGCTGGCCGAAGTGCAGCCGGGCATGACGCTGCGCCTGACCACCGGCGATCGCGTGCCGGTGGATGGCGAGATCCGCGACGGCGAGGGGTGGTTTGATGAAGCAATGCTGACCGGCGAGCCGGTGCCGCAGCAAAAAGGCGCGGGCGAGACGATCCACGCTGGCACCGTGGTGCAGGATGGCAGCGTCCTGTTTACCGCCAGCGCCGTGGGCAGCCACACCACGCTGTCGCGCATTATCCGCATGGTGCGCCAGGCGCAGAGCAGTAAACCGGAGATTGGCCAGCTCGCTGACCGTATTTCAGCGGTGTTCGTTCCGGTAGTCGTCGCCATTGCCCTGCTGAGCGGCGCCATCTGGTACCTCTTCGGCCCGGCACCGCAGATTGTCTATACGCTGGTGATCGCCACCACGGTGCTGATTATCGCCTGCCCCTGCGCCCTCGGGCTGGCGACGCCGATGTCGATTATCTCCGGCGTCGGGCGTGCGGCAGAGTTTGGCGTGCTGGTGCGCGATGCCGATGCGCTGCAACGCGCCAGCACCCTTGATACGCTGGTGTTTGATAAAACCGGCACCCTGACGCGCGGCAAACCGGAAGTGGTGAGCATCACCGCGCTGGAGGGGGATGAAACGAGCGCCCTGCGCCTGGCGGCGGCGCTTGAGCAGGGTTCCAGCCACCCGCTGGCGCACGCAATTCTGGAAAAAGCCGCAACTGAGGCGCTGCCGGAAGTGAAGCAGTTCCGCACTCTGCGCGGGCTGGGGGTCAGCGGCGAGATTGATGGGCAGCGCGTGCTGCTCGGCAACCAGGCGCTGCTGGCGGAACAGCAGATCGATACGCGCGCGTTGGATGAGGAGATTGCCGCCCAGGCCAGCCGTGGCACGACGCCAGTGCTGCTGGCGGTAGAGGGCAAAGCGCGGGCGCTGTTCGCCATTCGCGATCCGCTGCGTGACGACAGCGTGCAGGCACTACAACGCCTGCACCGCGCCGGTTACCGGCTGGTGATGCTGACCGGCGATAACCCGACGACGGCAAATGCGATTGCCAAAGAGGCGGGCATCGATGAGGTGATTGCCGGCGTATTGCCGGATGGCAAAGCCGAGGCGATCAAACAGCTCCAGCAGCAGGGTCACCAGGTGGCGATGATTGGTGATGGCATCAACGATGCTCCGGCGCTGGCGCAGGCCGATGTCGGTATTGCGATGGGCGGCGGCAGCGATGTGGCGATTGAAACGGCGGCCATTACGCTGATGCGCCATAGCCTGATGGGTGTGGCCGATGCGCTGGCGATTGCCAACGCCACACTGCGCAATATGAAGCAGAACCTGCTCGGGGCGTTTATTTATAACTCCCTTGGCATCCCGATTGCCGCCGGAATTCTCTGGCCGCTCACCGGCACACTGCTCAACCCGGTGGTAGCCGGAGCGGCGATGGCGCTCTCCTCGATTACGGTGGTGAGTAACGCCAACCGGCTGCTGCGCTTTACCCCGCGCGACTAAGCCCCCCGCCCTGCCGCCACCTGCGGCGGGGTTTACACCCTCCCGCTTCGCGCGTTAGCATGCCTTTTTACTCTCAGGAAGCGCGTATGAGCCTGTTTCAACGATTGAAAGCTTTTCTTCTCGCGCTTCGTCAGCGCCGCTACCCCTGGCCCGCATTAGACGTTGAGTTGCCCGGCGACCGGCACCTTCACCTGGTCGGCAGCATTCATATGGGCACCCACGGCATGGCGCCGCTGCCCGCCGCGCTGCTGCAAAAGGTGCGCGAGGCCGATGCGCTGATTGTCGAGGCGGATATCGCCGGTTCCGACTCGCCGTTTGCTAACCTTCCTGACGCCGACCCGCTCGACACCCGCCTCAGCCCGGCGCTGCTCGCTTCGTTAGAGAGCACGCTGGAGAGCCTGTCGTTAAGCCGTGCGGCATTTGAGACGCGCCCGGCCTGGCACATCGCGCTGGTGTTACAAGCAACGCAGGCGCAGCGGCTCGGGCTGCGGTCCGATTACGGCATCGACTACCAGCTTTTACAAGCAGCGCAGCGTTTTAATGTGGCGATCATGGAGCTGGAGGGCACCACCAGCCAGCTCGATATTTTGCGCCAGCTGCCGGACGAGGGTAGCGAACTGTTGCAGGACACCCTCACCCACTGGCATGAGAATGCGCGCCTGTTACAGGTAATGATGAGCTGGTGGCTGGAGAGCCCGCCGCGCGACGAAAACCTGAGTCTCCCCTCAACCTTTAGCCAGCCGCTGCACGATGTGCTGATGCATCAGCGTAACCGCGCATGGTGCGACTATCTGTTCCGCCTGCCGCCGGGGCGCTATGTGGTGGCCGCAGGCGCGCTGCATCTCTATGGCGACGGCAATCTTCCCGCGCTGTTAGCGGAAAAAATGGCCCATTAGCGCAAGATGCTACTATTTTCCCGGGTGGGTGCAGGCGTATGCTTACGGCGTGAAAACGCTTGATAAGAAGGATTATTATGACGCCCGCCGTAAAGTTACTGGAAAAAAATGGCATCGCTTTTCAACTCCACAGCTACGATCACGACCCTAACGAGACCAACTTCGGCGATGAAGTGGTGCGCAAGCTGGGGCTGGATGCCGACAGGGTTTATAAAACGTTGCTGGTAGCGGTCAACGGCGATATGAAGCAGTTGGCCGTGGCGGTGACGCCGGTGGCCGGGATGCTCGATTTGAAGAAGGTTGCTAAAGCGCTGGGCGCGAAAAAAGTCGATATGGCAGATCCGCTGGTAGCGCAGCGCACCACCGGCTATCTGGTGGGCGGCATCAGCCCGCTCGGGCAGAAAAAACGCCTGCCGACGCTGATCGATGCGCCCGCACAAACCTTCGACACTATCTATATCTCTGGCGGTAAGCGCGGGCTGGATATTGAACTGGCGGCGAGCGATCTGGCGAAACTGCTGAGTGCGCAATTTGCCGATATCGCCCGCCGCGAGTGAGGCGTTACTGCCAGCTCACTTCGCCTTTCGGTTCGTAAGCATTCACATCCAGCGGTGAGTTGTTCTGGATGAACTCTTTCAGCACTTCAGCGTCGATAAAGCCGGTGTTCACGTACCCGGCTTTATCATCCAGCCGCGGATAACCATCACCGCCGGTGGCGTTGAAGCTCAGGGTCGCCAGACGGTAGCTTTTCGCCTCATCCAGCGGTTCGCCTTTGATCTTCACGTCGCTCAGCTGGCCGCCTTTCGCTACAAAACTGACGTTGGCAAACTGCGGATAGGCGCCGGAATCGGGCTTCATCTGCGCCACTGCTGTCAGGTAATCCAGCAGCTCTTTACCCGTAAGATTGACGTAGGCGACGGTGTTACCAAACGGCTGCACTTTCAGCACATCTTTATAGGTGATATCGCCCGCTTCAATGCTGTCGCGAACGCCGCCGCCGCTCATCACCGCCAGATCCGCGCCGGTGCGCGCCATCTGCGCCGCAAGCAGTACCCGCGCCAGGTTGGTCTGCACAAAGCGCACTTTGCTGCGATCCCCCTCAAGACGGCCCGTCGTACTACCAATCTTCACGCCCAACTGCGCTTTGCCTTTGTTCTGGAACGGCGTCAGCAGCGAGAGCATCTGCGCGTTTTCGGCAATTTCCGGCGTGTAGAGCACGCGTTCGCTTTTACCGTTGTCGTAGGTCACTTTCTTCTTCAGGTTGACCGGGATGAGCTGGTAGCGCACCAGTTTCATCTCGCCGTTACGGAACTGGAAATCCGCGCGACCAACGTATTTACCCCATTCATGGGCCTGCACAATCCAGGTGCCATTTTGCTGATCCGGTGCGCACGGTGTGCCGGGCACATAATCGGCTTGTTTTTTATTCTCCGAGGCCATGCAGACCGGATCCTGTGAGTGACCGCCCACAATCAGCGCCAGCGCCCCTTTCGGCAGGCTGCGCGCCATTTCGACGTCGCCCGGCGCGTTGGAGCCATGCTCGCCGTTGTCGTAATGACCCATATGGGTGGTGGCGATAATCACATCCGGTTTTTCATTTTGATTCAGTTCATCAATGACCAGCTTCGCTTCGGCGGCCGGTTGGCGAAACTCGATATCAGTGAAGTACTCCGGATTGCCGATTTTGGCCGTGTCGTCGGTGGTCAGGCCGATCACGGCAATTTTCAGCCCTTGACGGTTGAAGATCATCCACGGTTTGAAGAGGCGCTGATTGGTGCTCTTCTGGTAGATATTGGCGGAGAGGAAGGGGAACTTCGCCCACTTCTCCTGCTGGCGCAGGACGCTCATCGGATTGTCGAACTCATGATTGCCGACCGCCATTGCGTCATAACCGATAAGGTTCATGCCGCGGAAATCGGGCTCGGCATCCTGTAAATCAGACTCCGGTACGCCGGTATTGATGTCACCGCCTGAAAGCAGCAGCACGCTGCCGCCCTGTGCCGCCACCTCTTTGCGAATACCGTCCACCAGCGTCTTCTGCGCCGAGAGGCCATATTCGCCATACTCGCTGCGCCAGAAGTGGCCGTGGTGGTCGTTCGTGTGCAGGATGGTGATGTTATAGGTTTTATCCTGCTCGTAAGCCTGCGCCGGCAGGCTTAATGCGCCCATCGCCGCCAGCAGACTCACCGTAATACTCTTCTTTAACACGCTCATGCTTCTCTCCCTGACCCCATTGGTGAAAGGAGAAAATACAGCGCTCGTCAATAATAGACAAATAAGTTCTGGTGACTATGACGGGCAGCTTTTATTGCGCGTCACTTTTTATTTCCCGCCTGCCCCTTCATTGTTCATAAAAGAGACACAACCGCAATCTTGCAGGCGCGTGAATGCAACAAGCGTAACGATGCACGGTTGCATTGAATGAGCAGGCAGAAAGCGCATCTTCCCCTGTTTGCACAGGATGATCACCATATTCGCTCACCATCACGCTGACTTACCTGCCTTTCTGCCCGGGGAAAGCCCTGGTTTTCTCTGCCGCTTATCCTTTAAAACGGCGATAGCTCCCTTAGTTATGTTATGGCAGAGCCGGTTGGCGATTTTTTTCATCCAAATTGCTGTTTTCTTCATAATTCAACAATTATTAACAAACGCGGCCGGCAAAATTGTCATAAACTGTAACTCAGCTATCGGTCGACGACCGTGGGATCCACGCATCAACGAAAGGAGACGGAATGCATCACGCCACACCGCTTATTACCACCATTGTCGGCGGGCTTGTGCTCGCTTTTATCCTCGGCATGATTGCCAACAAACTGCGTATTTCCCCTCTGGTGGGTTACTTATTAGCGGGCGTGTTATCGGGGCCGTTTACGCCGGGTTTTGTGGCGGATACCAAACTGGCACCTGAACTCGCAGAGCTGGGCGTGATACTGCTGATGTTCGGCGTCGGCCTGCACTTCTCCCTGAAGGATTTGATGGCGGTAAAGGCCATCGCCATTCCCGGCGCGATCGCACAGATAGCCGTGGCGACGCTGCTGGGTATGGCGCTCTCCGCCGGGCTTGGCTGGTCGCTGATGACCGGCATCGTCTTTGGTCTCTGTCTCTCAACCGCCAGTACCGTGGTGCTGCTGCGCGCCCTTGAGGAGCGACAGCTGGTGGATAGCCAGCGCGGGCAGATTGCTATCGGCTGGCTGATCGTTGAAGACCTGGTGATGGTGTTAACGCTGGTGCTGCTGCCAGCGGTGGCGGGCATGATGGAGAAAGGCGATGTCGGCCTTGCCTCGCTGGCGGTGGATATGGGTATTACCATCGGTAAAGTGGTGGCCTTTATCGCCATTATGATGCTGGTTGGCCGCCGCCTGGTGCCGTGGATCATGGCGCGCAGCGCCGCGACCGGCTCCCGCGAGCTGTTTACCCTTTCGGTGCTGGCGCTGGCGCTCGGTATCGCTTTCGGCGCGGTTGAGCTGTTTGATGTCTCCTTCGCTCTCGGCGCTTTCTTCGCTGGCATGGTGCTTAATGAGTCCGAGCTGAGCCACCGCGCAGCCCACGACACGCTGCCGCTGCGCGACGCTTTTGCCGTGCTCTTCTTCGTCTCCGTCGGCATGCTGTTTGATCCGATGATCCTTGTCGATCAGCCGCTGGCGGTGCTGGCAACGCTGGCAATCATTGTCTTTGGTAAATCGGCGGCGGCTTTTCTGCTGGTGCGCATGTTTGGCCACTCGCCGCGTACCGCATTAACCATCGCCGCCAGCCTCGCGCAGATTGGTGAGTTTGCCTTTATTCTTGCAGGGCTGGGGATGGCGCTGGATCTGCTGCCGCAGGAGGGGCAAAACCTGGTGCTGGCAGGGGCGATCCTGTCGATTATGCTCAACCCAATCCTCTTTACGATCCTCGAGAAGTATCTCGATAAGACCGAGACGCTGGAGGAGCAGACGCTGGAAGAGGCGACGGAAGATGAGAAGCAGATCCCGGTTGATATCTGCAACCATGCGCTGCTGGTCGGCTTTGGCCGCGTCGGCAGCCTGCTCGGCGAGAAACTGATTGCCCAGGGCATTCCGCTGGTGGTGATTGAAACCTCCCGCACGCGGGTGGATGAGCTGCGCGAGCGCGGTGTCCGCGCGGTGCTGGGCAACGCGGCGAATGAAGAGATTATGAATCTGGCGCATCTGGATTGCGCCCGCTGGCTGCTGTTGACCATCCCGAACGGTTATGAAGCGGGTGAGATTGTCGCCACCGCGCGCGAGAAGTGCCCGAACATTGAGATTATCGCCCGCGCCCATTATGACGATGAGGTGGATTACATCAGCGAACGCGGTGCAAACCAGGTGGTGATGGGTGAGCGCGAGATCGCCAACACGATGTTGAATATTCTGGCGAATACGCCAGCAGAGGACGCGGTCGCTCCGTAATGGGGCGATGGCCCTTAAACGTAGGCCGGATAAGCGTGCAACGCGCCATCCGGCATCATCTCCGCGGCACCAATTGCCGGATGGCGGCTTCGCCTTATCCGGCCTACAAAAACGCAGTTCCAGCGACACCGTCTTTGCTTTTATCTGCAATATGAAAGCGATGGGGTTGTGTCCCCGCTGAAATCGGCGAACCGAAGCGGGAATGACAAGGTCTGG